>JBQCDO010000181.1:0-2322 GCA_051961195.1 Nitrososphaeraceae archaeon
ATATTGAAAGAAGAATGAAGGCTGTTTCAGATAACTTTGAAAGTTTGAGCAAGTGCGATTTATGATGAGGACAGACTATAGCAAACTCGCCCTTGAATGCGTTTGTCGGAGTTGCGACATGCCAATGTACATCGGGGTAGATTTGACCGACTATAGAAAAAGCGTAGTTGATTCATACTCCGAACAGACTAGATTTCTCAGGAAAATGTCCAGAATGTAATAAAGATTCACTTATTGTCCGCATAGTCTAATATAGTCGTCAGGTGAGTGTATTAAAGGGTATAGCCATGATTTGTGCTAGTCGTTTAATCCGACTTGCATTTTTAGTGTTTAATGCAGTATGTATTCAGAAATATATACACACTTATGAATCTCTTGCTATATAACTATATGGAGGTCTTGAACAAATGGTTAAAACACTCCGAATCGATAAAGATAACAATGTCATAGCTTTAGAAGTCACTGAGAACGAACTTCGGAATATAATATCTTCAATAGAGAATATGGTTTACAAACAGAAAAGGGATCTGCTAGGAAATCTTCCCTCTGACGAAGAAGGTAGACGAAAGTTAGATGCTTATTTGGCACTAGAAGAGGATCTTCGTAAAATCGCAGAGATGTAGAGTAATTCAATTCCATGGCAAATAATTGTTTATAGAATGTAGAGTAGAGACTCACTTCTGATTTCCCTATGAATGTAATATGGATGCACTTTCATCGTTTAGTTTTTAATTCCTCCTATTTCGTCTAAACTACTTAGCATAGAACAAAGTGGAGATCTATCATTGTTTCAAAATTCTTGAGTAAGAATCATCTAACATCAAAACAATTTTATGGTACTATTCATGAAATGAAATGGATCTATAGAACACAAATTCGAATATTCTTTACGGACAGCAAAAAAGTATTCAAATTCAAATGGTAGAGCAAGGATAATCATACGATCTTAAACTATACTTAAATCCTTTAATAGTGATTATTGGAGACACAGTTGCAAAGGTAATAAGATACAATCAATGAAGTAAACAAATTGCTATCGAACCTAATACTAAATAACTAGAGCAAGTTCATGTATCTTAAACGGCTCTGACTCTTAGATCTTATCCAATATTTGGTAATATTTTATGCAGTTAGGATATCTTATTTTGTTGCATTAGATTGATTTCCTTAACTGGATCTGTACATGAAATCTTACCATGATAAATTACTCCTGTTGTGTAAATACAATTTAATTTCGGATCCATAGATAGATCTTTAAATGAACTGCATTTAGTTTCAAATTTATATCGAACATGGTATCATGATGTTTAATATAACAAAACCTTGCGGGTGAGTGAGTGTCCAGTTCAATAGAATTCCAATCCAATAAAATCCTGTAATATTGAATTGCTTATGAAAAATTTTGTGCAAGTCCCTTGTCTATTTGAAGGTGTATGCTAGTGACTTTTGAAAGAAGATGACTAATTCGTATTCTCTTATTTATAATCAACTAAGATACTCTGCGATGGATATGTTTCCTTTCGTAAATGCTTTATATCCATGAATTTTTTAAATAAAAAACCCGTCCAATTAATATGGAGAATCAATTTTTCATGCTAGATCTCCATCGCGAAATTTGGCTGTCATTTTTCTCCTTTTACGATTCTTTTGACTTAATCTGACATGGCCGAAATTCGACTTGTTAGTTAGTCCATCATGTCGGTAATTCCTTGTTTGAACAAGAGTTTTTCAAAATAGCTATCAAATTTATTATTAGTCACAATATCATCAGAGTATATTCCAAGAATAATTGCTCGTCCCCTTTTGTAATCACGTTCATATGTATCTATTATAGGCTTAGTCGAGACTTGTCCTGGTGACGCAGATGCGGATAATACTGGAAAATAGGTTCCAGGGATCGACGCATTGTAATTAAATAGTACCACATCATATGGATTGTCTATATATTGTTCTTCATGTGGTTTGTACCCAAATGGATCATTTTGGAATGATTTTACACACTGGTAATATAGATATTACTTTCCACCCATTGTGAGGTTTATTTTTCCATCTCTGGGCTACACTTTTCCATGCAGTTCTACCATTAAATGCCCAATAATGGCCCCTTTACTAGGCTAACAACATCTTTCACAGGTCATATTTTACTTCAGTATAAATAACATTTCCATCCAAGATAAGCATAGCTCCACCGTTTGCAAACCTTTTCAAGTTATCGTACTCTTTTTGTGTGACATATTCTTGATGTCCTAATATGATGAGATCAAAGGCATTACTTCCATTCTTTGTAAACATAAAGCCATTATCTGCAGCAGCATCATCGTA
>JBQCDO010000182.1:0-4082 GCA_051961195.1 Nitrososphaeraceae archaeon
TAAAAAGGTTGGTAGACAACCAGGCTGCGGACTGCGATAATAATCTTACTAAAAACCCCTATAATTGAAAATACAAAAAATGGGATTCGTGATGTGATTGAGATACTCAGCAATAGCTTTGCTTGGAGATATATCTAAGGATTCACCTATCCACATACACCCCCAGATAGTTAGATATGATCTTATTCTTCGAAGAAAGGTCTAAACTGAACATCATAACCAGGAGAGTAATTTGCAAATTGCTTTATCGTGATCATTTTGCATATTTTATCTTGCAACTCGGAATGTTCACTCATTTTCTTTTTACAAATTGGACATGATGCCATATGCATTATAACCTAACAACAAACTAAGAGGTATTTATTAGATCTATTACGTAATTAGAAGGTTAGCTATCTATTAACGTGTCCACCTTTTGTTTTCATTATATGGCCACCTTCTATATCTGGTATACCAAATAACTATCAGAATAACTCCTATGATTACTCCGAAGAGTGAATATACGTAAGAATTAGTGATGATAAAGCAGTTCCTTTCAAGATCTGGTAAATTTTGAACTATAATCTCAGATCGCTGGACTTTACTCAATTTCGACAGACAATCGAACCCTTCGAGATCTAGATAGACTGCAGAGACTCCAGATGCAATTACCATTATAAGACCTATTTTTAAATATTTATTAACCAATGTAGAATGGCATTCCTAATCTGATTTATACAATTCGATAAGGTGTAGATCCGATGTAATAAGGCATCATCACGCGATCGATGTGTGTGGGCGTCCGCGCAAAAACAATCTCCACATATGACATGATTTCATCAAATTTGGCTATTTTTTCAGGCAGATTATCTCAATACATACATCGAAATGATTCCAATCTATCAAATGCGACGATCAGAAGAATTGTTTTATTGTTATAAAGTAATATGATATAACATAATGGCTGGTAATCAGTTTAAGTCTATTTCAGAGCTAAAAAAATTACTTGATGCCAATTGCAAAATAGAAAAGATTTATCCACAAATGTTTGCCTCCGACGCAGAAGTTAATATTATAACGGTTACGCTAGTATGCCCGGATGGTAAACGACAAACAATTAGGGCTTACAGAGAAGAAGCACACGCACTAAGGGAATTTATACGAACTAGCTAGCAAACAAACTCCAATATCCTAAAAGAACGAATCAATAGCCTTATTACAGGTTAACAGATGTTTATTTTATTGTATATAATTTTACTCGTGATTGAAATCTGAATATCCGCAGTTCTCTATATAGGACTTTATCCATAGAAGGAAACTCGTTCTTGATGAATAGAAAATTAGCCCTAACGAATTAGGTTTTGCTATCTAAAATCATAGACACTGTGCTCAATCTCTAGTGACATTCTTTCCGTTAGAGTATCCATAGTACATATTCAATCCAGTACAAAAACAAAAACTTAGTACCTATGCGATGCACACGGATATCATAATATGGAATCAATATAGTACTATGGATACCCTGACATCTATGACGGCTCGGGCGCTCCTTTATTCAAGTAAAATTTTTGCTAGCTCACATTATACATAACGGTGATGCGCGCCCATAATTTGATTAGTAACGTATATAGCTGGTATACGCTCTAAGGATACTGACCAGATGTAATGGTAATGATAAAGAGTTAGTGATATGAATTGACAGTAGAAATTAATAATTTAGGCAATGTAGGAGAAGCACATAATATCCTAGGAGAGTATTTCGCTAAAAAAGTACTGTTCACAGTTGTAGATGATTCAGAGCTTGTAAATGCAGAAAAGGTAGCGACAACATTAATCATTCCTGAGGATTGTTTCCCGTTCACTGGATATTGATATGAAGTTGATAATAATTATAGATGGCGAAGTAGGTAAGTACGATCCTTGGCCACATATTTCTCAGAATACGGATTGAGAATGAGATTGATGTTGATAGCCGGCAAGAATTTAATCTAGTATTCTGTCCAAATGATCCAAGTCCTAAGGTTAGAGTACTAGTTAATTCTATGGCATACTCGAGACAGGAAACTCATAGATTCCTTATGATAGGACAGTACAAATATGATGTATCTACAAGAGGATTAAAATTCAGAAAGTTTAGTAGGTCCGCAAGTGCACAAACTGAATTTGTAGGCAGGATTGCTAATCCAGACCTAATGCGACATTATGCATTTATAAATATCAGATCTTCCGACCTTTCATATCATAATCCAATAAAGTCGTTAGAACACATACCTTCAGATTACATCTCAGTTTTAATCAAGTTCTGTGATACTTGTGGAAACCATTTTATGCAAACCTGATATTGTAAGAGTATAGTAGGATCTCATGACCTTACTTGTCATCAGTGTCATCAATGTCATTTGTTGATAACTTACCATCTGACAAATGCCTTACATACCTTCGATTTAGATTCAAGATCATTATCATCTGAACCAATACGTCGATTAATCACCAAGAATTCAAATTAAATGGTGTTAGCAAAGGCGAATCAACATACTAATTCAGTTGACATGCAGTAGAAGATACTAATTTTGATTAATGATTGTTACTACTAATTATGGAGATTATCTAATAACATGTCAGCCAGTTTACAATGGTACGATTAACGAGATCGGTTGCATCGTGCTGAACAAAATGACCGGCATGAGGAATTGTGAATAAGGTCCAGTTATTTTCCAGCCAATCCAAGGTATTGTTCAAGCCGCCGGGCAGCAGATATTTGTCTTGCAATCCATGAATCTGAAGAACGGGCGCTTGTACTTTGTTGACTATGAAAGACGCATCCTGATAAGGTTGACGTGGATAGTTCTGTTTGTAATAATGCAGCATTGCCTCAAAGTCTGACCGCCGAAAAGCCTCAAGGTAGCGTTCTCTGGCTACCGGGTCATGTACCCATGCACTGAGCGATTCTGGAGTGAGTTGCTTATGAGCTCCTTCTTGCTGAAAGTCGCGTGCGTAAGCAGAGTTCTTTTGCTGCTGTGGATTTTGTGCTAGTTCACGGACTATACCGCTAGGATGAGGAATATTGAGAACGATCAGGCGTTCGGTCATTGTCGGAAAATACATTGCAAAAAACCAAGCAATAGCTCCGCCCCAGTCGTGGCCCATGATGATGGATTTATCTCTTTCAAGGTAGTGCATAACGGCTTGGATATCGCCTACCAAGTGACGCATTTGATAATACTCGCCGCCTTGTGGTTTATCACTTAGGTTATAGCCTCGCAAGTCAATTGCGGCAACTTGGTAATTAGGTGCCAGTTCGGTCATCTGATTACGCCAGGTATACCAGAAATCGGGAAACCCGTGTAGCATGATGATCGATTTCTGTCCTTCGCCAATCGTAACAAGATGTATACGTACCCCGTTATTGGTGGTATAATGATGTGTCACATATTTGTCGATATCGTTGGGGACGATTGGAGATTTTGTGTTCTGCATATCTATCTATTTCTTTCTTTCTCCTATCTCTCACATCTTTCTTTCTATGAAAGATACTGGTGGTCTGGTTTTGTTGTTGTCATTGCTGATAGGCAGTGAGTGGATTAGGGAGATCTCCTCACGAGATAGAGCTTGGTCACACGAATCTTCACCTCGCAAGAGGCGCTTGATGGCTCTCTTGGATGCTACTGCTAGAATGCGTGTGGACATACGCAGATTACCCATAGAGCGTAACGGGGTTGCCAGTATTATGACACTAAAGTAGGCTTGAGCAATTTTAGGTTCGACGATCGCGGCATATAGAACTAGGTCCAGATAGCGACGCAAAAAGTATAGTCGGGGATTAGGACTAGCTCCTCTCAACCTAACTGTCGGCCAACGTAGGTCTTCACTGGTCGCAAGAAGCCAAGGGGTTGCTATACTTTCTGCAAGTTGCTGTTGGAAATCGTAAATACTTGAGGTTTTTAAGATAGGTCTACTAATTTGGTTTACAATAATCAATGATCCTGTTTGATATTCCTGAGGAGGTCTCAGACTTGAGAAATATATATGAAAATGTTAATTAGAAGATTCGGTTTGTCTTATTACGATGCAATGAACAGATTAGGGGATGGATCTAATCTTCA
>JBQCDO010000183.1:0-7193 GCA_051961195.1 Nitrososphaeraceae archaeon
CTTTCTTATAGCAATTTTTGACTCAAACCTTCCTGAGGGATTAGTTTCAACTAATGATATGTAGTCCTCTGGACTAAGTAGAAAATACATACTTGCATTGTAAGACACACTCTAATTGCGCAATCACGTGCAGCCCATAAAATAAGAAGGTTTTCTCTACTCAAAGATTCAATTACCAATTGTCTTAAAACTTAGCCTAGCCAGTGCAATGAACAAGTATTATCAGTCAGTAACATCTTATAGTCAGTAAGATAGAATAGGATAAAAATACACATTACTACTCAATGGAAATTGAGTTTCATACTGTGCAATTTATGCGTATCGTTATCTGTTGTAGTATAACTCATAATCTCATCGTATTTCGTCTTTAGATGGCAATTTGCTGGTATGGATCTGACTTATTGTAAAAAATCTAGTCTTTTTATATAAAATCCGCATATAATATAGTTACATAAAAATTAACTATTAAATAGTTTGTTTTTAATCTATACCCAAGGCGAAGTGAGTCATAAAAATGAGTTTATCACCAGACGATTGGTTTACTAGATTCTTTGGTACTGGAATCTGGCCATTTGCACGAAGAGCAGGAGGCAGAAGTGGAAATTATTTTGATGATATGTTCAGGGGTTTTAATGAGATGCGAAATGAATTTGAAGAACAATTCAAAAATATAGAGACTAGGGCTCCCAAAGATCTTATAAGAGAATATAATTCGCCTGGCGGAGGAAAGATTAGGGAAGTGGGGCCGATAGTACATGGTTACTCAATGACAGTAGGCCCAGACGGAAAACCAAGAATTAGGGAATTTGGTAATGTAAAATCATCCCTTTCTAGAGATTTTACTCAGACTACTCCTGTCATATCTTCTGAGAGAGAACCTTTGGCTGACATAACAACAACAGACAAAGAAATCAAAGTTGTATTAGAAATGCCAGGAGTTAGTAAAGAGAACATCAAGATTAATGCATATGATGGTTCTGTAGAGATATCGACTACTGAAGGCGCGCAAAGAAAATACCATGAGACAATAGAATTACCTTCGGAAACTGATATTGAAACAGCAAAATCCAGCTATAACAACGGAATACTTGAGATAATATTTAAGAAAAAACAACAATCAAAGCCTAAAGGTAAGGAAATAAAAATAGAGTAACCAGTTGGATATCTAGGAGAAGTTTGTTCGTGTCATCACATCCATCCGATTCTAAAACTAATGATACTTCTGATAATACTTCAAAAAAAGAAAAATCAATAATTACTCTCAAAGTGGCAGAAGCAGAACAACGTGATGTAGGAAGAAAGATCGCACGTGTAGATCCATTGATCGCTGAGCGGCTAAATATATCAACAGGGGACGCTTTGGAGTTATCATCGCTTGGTAAGAAGACTACAGTACTAAACTGGCCTGCAAGAGAGACTGATAGAGGAAAAGGCCTGATCCGTATTGACGGATATACAAGAAATAGACTTGATATTGGAATTAATGATTCTATAGAACTCAAGAAAGTTGAATCACGAGATGCTAGAAGTATAACGCTTGCTCCCACTGAACCACTCAGAATAGTAGGTGCGGAGGAGTATCTCATGGAATATTTGAATGGAGCATTAATGACTAAAGGTGATACAATACCTATTAGTGTAATGGGACAAAGGATTGATCTAGTCGTGATATCTACTAATCCGTCAGGACCTGTTATAATTACCGACTCGACTAAAATTACAGTATCAGAGGAAAGTGCCAAAGCCGTACAAGTATCAAAAGAAGGTGGTGTTCCTTCCATCACCTATGAAGACATTGGTGGAATAAGAAACGAAGTTGCACGTGTGAGGGAAATGATTGAGCTTCCATTAAGACATCCAGAATTGTTCAAAAGATTAGGTGTTGAAGCACCAAAAGGAGTTCTACTTCATGGCCCACCAGGAACAGGCAAAACCCTGCTGGCTAAAGCCGTAGCTAATGAGACAAATGCTAATTTCTATACAATAGGAGGTCCTGAAATAATGAGCAAATTCTATGGAGAGTCAGAGGAGAAACTTAGAAATGTATTTGAGCAGGCGGAAAAAAATGCACCGTCAATTATATTTATAGATGAAATAGATTCTATCGCTCCAAAGAGAGAAGAAGTATCAGGAGAAGTTGAAAGAAGAATAGTTGCCCAACTCTTATCATTAATGGATGGCATGTCTTCTAGAGGAAAGGTCGTTGTAATTGGAGCAACAAATAGAGTCAATGCAATAGATCCAGCGTTAAGACGTCCTGGGAGATTCGATAGAGAAATTGAACTTGGAGTACCAGACAGAAACGGTAGATTAGAAATTTTGCAAATACATTCAAGAGGTATGCCTCTTGACAAAGACGTTAATTTGGAAAAACTAGCGGATATCTCTCATGGCTTTGTTGGAGCTGATTTACAAGCCTTAGCAAAGGAGGCAGCAATGCGTGCACTAAGGAGAATCTTGCCAGAAATTGATTTATCCTCTGAGAGTATATCTGGCGAAACCTTGAAAAAAATTATAGTTACTATGCAAGATTTTGTTGAGGTTTTAAACGAGATGGAACCTTCTGCAATGAGAGAAGTATTTGTAGAAGTTCCTGACATTACTTGGTCTGATATTGGTGGATTAGCACCGATAAAAGAGGAACTTCAAGAGGCTGTAGAATGGCCGCTAAAATATGAGGGAGTGTTCAAATATGCTGATGCAGTACCACCTAAAGGTATATTGCTATACGGTCCACCAGGAACAGGTAAAACATTGATGGCTAAAGCTGCAGCAAACGAAAGTGAAGCCAATTTTATTAGCATAAAGGGGCCAGAGTTATTATCAAAATGGGTAGGTGAATCAGAAAAAGGAGTTAGGGAAGTATTTAGAAAAGCTAGACAGGCTGCTCCATGTATCATCTTTTTTGATGAAATTGACGCCATAGCTCCAGCCAGAGGAAGAGATTCTGGGAACTCGAATGTAACAGAAAGGGTAATTAGTCAACTTTTAACAGAACTGGATGGACTAGAGATTCTCACCAACGTGGTCGTAATAGCTGCAACAAATAGACCAGACATCGTTGATCCGGCACTATTAAGACCCGGAAGATTTGATAGACTGCTATACGTTCCGCCTCCTGATAAGGAAGCCAGGTTACAAATTCTAAAGATTCATACAAAAAATAAACCATTGGCAGACGATGTCAAATTAGATCAAGTTGCAGAACATACAGAAGCCTATACGGGGGCAGACATTGCATCTTTATCATCAGCAGCAGTTATGCTAGCAGTAAAAGAACACGTATCGAGGTATCCTAAACCAGAAGAAGCAGATAAACATGCACAGGAGCTAAAGATCAATATGAGCCGCTTTGAGGAAGCTATGAAAAAGATACGACCTTTATCAAAGCAGGAATTGAATATATACAAGAGAATTGCCGATGAATTCGGCAAACCGCAGCTCAAACGACAGGGTACAAGTGAGGCATCTGGGACAACTACTGGATACCAGTAACATAAAATATAATGATAGGAGAAATTTTTGACGCTATCATACGCTATATGGCTAAAGTTGAGCACTATCGAGGCCTTAATACTGATCTTGAAAAATTATATCAGAGTATAAAGGAACACTAAATGATGTGCCATTAAGATCGATTGTCGCAGTAAATAAGTCCCCCAAAGTCTTTGTTGGCCAATTTGGTGAAATTCATGTTTCTATCACAGGTGATCCTAATGATTATGCAGTTGAAGTCTCTTCGAATGCTTGGTTTGGAAGCCTTATATTTCCGGCAGCAATTGGGCTTGTTGTAGGGGGCTCTGTTGGCCTTGCCGCAGGCACGGCTGTGGTGGAATAATGGCTTATGAGTTTGAAAGAAAAATGTGGAAGAAAGAAAAAAAGAGCATACAGCGTGCATATAATAATAGTAATAAGATAGATAATTATTCATTATCGTTATGCAGCCAATTACAAAGCAGATTAAAACGTTGATAAATAATAGTAATACGATCACTAAAGGCTCAATGATGGTTGATACAGAAATTGAAAGAATCAGAACCACCAATGTTTATAATCACATGGAACACTGGATAAAAAATGGGCTTAAGCGTTGTCAGTTGATGACTATGATGATTATGATATTGAACGGTTGCGCATAGCGGCACATCCTGATAAAATGAACTTATTGCATCGTCTCCTGTGAGGTGAAAGCGACGCTGCAGCTCGGGGAAAAGAATTGGAGACGAAAGAAAGTTATTGTTGCTCATCTTAATGAACTTGAAAAAGTCGGGCTCGTCGAAAGCTATGGTGCATTAAGCAAAGTCAAGACACCTGTTAAAGTCAAATAGTATAGAATTACTCAAAGAGGGGAGCATGTATATGAACCTATAGCACATCTTCTTAATATCCTAAAGACATATAGAAGTATACCAAAAACAAATGATTACTGAAAATAAGAATTAGAATTAGAATCATTACCTCAAAAATTGGTAAGAGCAAATCATGCTTGGCGCGGGTGAACTTGTTAAGCATTTCTAATGACTAACGTCATTGCTTTTTAACGTGACAGAATACCTTTATCTAATATAGCGATTCGTACAAAACGGGGGTTACTATCGTAATTGACTTTCGCAATCGACGATATAGGGTCATTTCGCTGGCCTGTATACAAAAAGAGAGTAGCAGAAAACCAATCTATCAGGAGTAAAAAATAGTTTGCAACAAAGCAAAACATCAAGTTCATCGAGTTCTGCGACTTCGCACTATGTGCGTTACGCACCATCAACCTTATTAAAGGCAGGTACTCCTGCTCCAGACTTTACCCTTCATACTACTCCTGATCAAAAAGTGTCGCAAACGGACTTCCGCGGACGTCCGGTAATTCTAGCATTTTATCCTGCTGATTTCTCTCCAGTTTGCGGAGATGAAGTGACGTTATTTAACGAGATTCTACCAGAATTTGAAAAATTCAATGCAGTTCTTTTGGGACTTTCCGTTGATGGTGTCTGGTGTCACCTTGCATTTTCTAAAGATCGAAAGCTTCGTTATCCTCTTCTTTCGGATTTTGAACCTAAAGGCGAGGTTGCAAAGAAATATGGAGTTTATCGTAGGGAAGATGGCGTATCAGAACGTGCTTTGTTTGTTATCGATAAGGATGGGATCATTCGTTGGAGCTATGTGTCTCCAATCGGAATTAATCCAGGTGCTAATGGTGTTCTCAATGCTCTAGAATCCTTGGATAAGCCAAAGAGCCTATCGAAAGGAGATAAAAAAGAGGAGAAAACTCAAGCCACCACTACATAAGCAAAATAGGACAATTGATTACGATGTCAGAATTAGAATCAGGACAACAACAAGAAATGGCAACACTGAGTTTACCTGTTAGTACCAGGCGTGATCATATTCAGGGAGGACCAGATTCGCCGGTAACTCTGGTCGAATATGGAGACTACGAGTGCCCTTATTGTGGCCAGGCGTATACTATAATCAAGGAAATCCAAGAAAGATTAAGAGGTCAGCTGCGCTTTGTATTTCGTAACTTCCCCCTTAATCAATTACACCCTCATGCGCAACAAGCTGCCGAAGCTGCTGAATCTGCTGGAGCACAAAAAAAATTTTGGAATATGCACGATATTCTATATGAAAACCAACAAGCATTAGACTATTACCATTTAGTAGAATATGCTAGCATATTAGACCTTGATATCGAAAGATTCAACAATGATCTATTCAGTCACACTCACGCTAGTCGTATACGTGAGGATTTTATTAGTGGAGTTCGCAGTGGTGTAAATGGTACACCAACCTTCTTCATAAATGGTATGCGTTATGATGGCCCATTGGATTATCAGTCGCTACTAGAGAGCCTGCTTACTATAGAACAGAAACTTCGGTTATAATACTGATATATAAAACATAAAACATTTAAAAGTACGAAGTAGATGTAGGATGCAACTTTTACTCAAATGGATAACCGCTGGATCCTTCCGTAATCGCATAATTAACTCGTGTACTTTAGGTGAATTGAAGAGATTCTGCAAATAACTTACTCTCAGCTGCTGCAACTGTTTAGGTGCTATCGATACAGTAATGGTCAAGTTGTGATGCCTGCTTACTACAGTCTGTCTTCTTTCACTCTCCTGCAGCATAGCTGATAAAGATATAAGGTGAGCTGATAATTGAGCTCATTCATTTTTCCATTTAATGGAGCAGTTACGCCGCAGTCCGTCCCACTCGATAGCCTTTTTTTCTATTCATAGAACTAGATTATTATCATTTTTTAGCCAAAAATGATCCTGTAATAAAACTAAATATCACTGAATTCAATTAGCTCTGTGAGCGATTTGTCCACTGAAGATTTTTCAAGATTCCAGACTGACAGAATAAGCTTTAAGCTTTATGCCTGCCAACAACATCTAAAGAATTTACAGGATATCGAAATGAGATATGACGATCTTACATCAAGCGAAATCCGAACAAGTGCAGAAATAGAGATGGACTCATTTCTTAGTCAATTGATTGGAACGGTTGACTCTCTTCTATTTAAGATAAATGATAAATTTGGCTTGACTATCCCATCTGATAGGATCGAAATAGACAAAATCCAAAGCGCGTTATCAGCTGAAACCAAGAGTATTGACCTGTTAAATGATCTAGATAAGGCAAATCAATACGGTAACTGGTATTGGACTATAAGGCAACTAAGAAATTATTCATTAGGAAATTCCTTAATATCTCAGGAAGCTTTTGAAGTATTAGCTAATTATACAAAAACCAATATGAAAGCAATTCCGTATTTCGAACGATGTTTAGGTAATCTTGAGAGATTAATTGAAAGCATTAGAATAAAAGAACCGATATTATCATGAGATAGCATCAGTTGTGGTGGTGGTGGTTGTTGTTGTTGTTGTTGTTGTTGATTACTCCAGAAAATAGTTTCTTTAAAAATTAATGTTATTTTTGAACCATAAAAAAATGTGAATTTGACTAACACAATTTCCGATTCGTTGTATGCATCTTTTACGGAGAGCTGGTTAGAGCGTAAAGATAAATTCTGAATGCAGTTTTAAAAGTTCGTTTAAAGAACCTTGATTAACCTAATATTCAGTTTATACCGATGTGTTGTTAGGCTCTCCTTCATGGCCTTTTAAAGTCAAATTGGCCGATATTACAATACATAAAGCAAATTTTAAGTTTCTAGGATCATCATCGTA
>JBQCDO010000184.1:0-5082 GCA_051961195.1 Nitrososphaeraceae archaeon
TGACTTTGTATCTCCCTCGAATGACTGGGCCCAATAAGACAAACAGTTATAACAAACATATCCTTGAACTCCACCAATATTTTTATTAATGCCCCACATATTTCGTGTTGAACTATTACAAGAACTCGATAAGTTAGGGGATGCTGGCGTAATAAAACTGCTAAATGGCCACGTTATACCTCTTTCTCCAATAATTGATGGTTGCCAGAAAGTGGATGGACGTAGTTGTTTTGTGATATTTATTATTTCAAGTGCTTGCCGTATCGTTTCTCGTAATTCACGGCCTGCATCTCTTTCTTTAAAAGATGAGGATTCCTTCAGTTTCTTAGAACCTTGTTCTGAAATATGACCACAAGATGGACAAGTTTGATGATAATTGTCATTATTATTATCCTCCTGATAATATTGCCAATCATTAGTTGTTGGCATATTTCTACTCGCATTAGAACTACTCAATTGAGTACTATTTGCATATGATCCCAGTGCTGCTGGTTTAGCTTTTCCATTATGCTTTCTCTGAATATGTATCCTCAGATTCCAGTTTGTAGAACAGGTCTCAGTGCAATAAGGACAAAGAATGTATTTTTTCTTTCTAGTCAAACACACTCATTCCTGAAAGCGTCTTCCTTCTCGTTGTCATCATATGCTTTGCTGCAGTCACCTCTGCAGAGCCTCTGCAGAGCTATTTTTCCTAAATTACATTCCAAGTATTTCATATAAGTAATTATAAAATCTCCACATTAATAATGACCAAAAAGTTACAGCACAAAATTCATACCTTATTAATAAATGCCTAATACAAAATTTTTAGGAAATTAGACTCACCATAAGATTTTTGAATAGCTACTACTGCCAAGTAGACTCCAGCCTATTCTACCAGATTACCTCGCTCTTTTCGTGTTGTAATTTTCGCTACACGATATTTTTGTGAGTTTAAGATTACTAACTTTTGTCAATTTTGATTAGAGTATTGCTAGCATTATTTTTCAATGAATAAAGTTGGACTACTGAAGAAGTATTTTGCGGTTTAGTGTAGTAGTTAATATGAGTTATTTGCAATGTTATTTGCAATTCAGATTTCTTTTTGTCCCTCTGGTATTCTTCCCATATTAACAGAAATCACTTCTCGAGTATGTTTGTCAAGAATGTCATTAAACCAAATCTTATCTTCTTTAGTCGCCTTTTCTACTTCCCTTAAAAGTATGCTCCGCATCACATCCTTTGATAAAAGCGAAAATTCAAATTGCAAAAGATCGTTATCTTGTGGTGTGCTTTTGTCTTCTCTAGTAATATCTATTAAAGAGGCATCCATTGTGGGCCTATGATCCTCGATGACCCTTCCAGTATTGTCGATTACCATCTGTATATCCTTTGTGTGTGATATTTGTGCTGCAGAAAATGCAGCACATTTCGCCTTCTTTTGGCTTAAACTGCCAGCTTTTTGCTTCTTTGGATCTTTGGCTTCATCAGGCAACGCATGAATTATCGTCCTTCTTGCCCATATACCCGTGCAATCCTTTTGAATTCTCTTTCTTGCATCTTGGACTGACATGTCACGATTTTCATTACGTAACGCGTAATACATCTTTGGGATGTATTCGTTAGCAGTTGATGCCAGGAAATTCTCTACTTTGGTTCTTACCTCTGCGAGTAGTTCTACATAACTTTGTGGGAATATAGAATTTTTCATCTTAACAAATATTCAAAAATTACACATAAAAAGAAAACTCGAAAAGTGTCAAGCTGATAACTCTCATGCTTATCTTTTATTTAATATTTTTCTAATTCCTTGCATACTAAAGTCGTGAACTTGTCAACTTAACATCATGGAGATTCATTCTAAGTGCGATGGACTGGGCGGGATTATATCCTTTGTGGTGGAGGGATTCTACTACTCTTTTGATAAATGGGTTATTATAAATAGGTCAATTGCATCTGATTAAATCAGTATCAATCTAGCCTGCTCAACTAGTCTGTGATTTGTTCAGTGTTTTGACTATATGTCGCGTTGCCAACAGGGTAGTTAGGCCATGGATATTATGAAACTTATCATAGCTCCGGTGACAAAGATCAGTTTGTCCTCCTGATTCCTAGCAAGAGAGACATTAGGCCAATAACCACGCCGCCTGTGATAACACGATCAAAGTATGATCGTTTAGCGGGCCACAACCAAGGTGCATACTGTCAAATATAACTTTGAATATGATCCTGATAATGCTGACGATAACTTCATGTCTCATCTTCCTTCCCTTTAGTTTTCTATCTTATACTGCTTGCCAGATTTTTTTCTCTTGTTCACGTCTTGCGGCTGATGCCTATCAATATATATTCTCATATTTGTTTTGCCTTCTTATCTCCCTAGCATGTACTTGACTATGGTTATCTATTTTTTATTTTGTCGTTCGCCGGCAGACCGACAAAGATCTAATGATGCTAAAACCGTTAACGAACAACCAAACTATCCAGCGAAATTCACTTGTCGCTATATATAGCTTACATAATGCATTATAGTACAGTAACTTGTTGTCTGTTATTGATCCATGGGAACGATATGTTAATTGTCTTTTCTGTAATACTATGGCTACGCTCAAGCCAACCAAGACGAGGCGTATAATGCTAAGATGTAACACCTGCGGTGCTTTAGTTTTTGCCCACGGAATAGCATCACAACAGAGAGTTGACCCGATTACATAACTGCAGTCATAGTGGGCCTTGTATATGATATAGTTATGTTGGATGCCACCACGTTAGAAATTTTTTCATTGCTGCAATTACTGCAATTACTTGCAAAAAAACCTTCTCGCTAAATAACATAAGGAACATAGATCAACTATGGAAGATCAAAAGCCAAACTCGTCAGCAACAAAAACTAAGGCTGGTTCTTCATCACAACTATCGGTAGTTTGCAGGATATAACGAGATATTTAATGCTTTTAAAGTAGCATCGAAATTCTATAGTAAGTGCACTACTGAACGTTAAAATTAGTCTCGTTCAACTTTCCCAGTACTTTGCGTGATTAAACTAATTAATTAATTTCTTGTTTACGTTAATTCCTTAGAAGATCCGTCAGAGCGAAACTGACCGCTACATCAAATTCAGTATAATACCTTTTCAATTCCCACTGGCCATATTCAGACTTATTTCCTTACTATATCGTCAACCTTATTACTATCTGTTATTATTTATCTCTTGCATGTATCTCTACGCGGTTCCAATATGTAGAGATGTATTCTCTCAATGCTCCTTCGCTATTAGCCAAAGTACTTAAATGCCATATCGTGGCAATATGATCCGGTCAGGGAAGTCATAAAATATTACGTACATATTCAATTCTGTATAATAAAAAATGGTAGATTAACTTGTCTCGTTGCATTCACTGTATTAACGACAAATGAATTAGCGACTATTTTTCAATAAATAAAGTCCATTCCGGAGCATGCCATGATCGTTATTTAGATAGACTGTCTTCTTCTTTGCATTTAGCTTCTTAATTGACGATAATAAGGTATCCAGTTCGGTTTGTGAGTAGATATAATTATACCATTTCTTATAGCCATGTATCCTAAGATATATACTATCATTAGTAACGACCCTTGTGCGAGGAAGTTGTGGGGCATCAACAGAACAAAAGACTATTCCTATATTTTCGATTTTATCTATTACTTTCCACCATGATTGATCTCTAAATTCTATTACAGATTCATTGTTGTCCAATTTGGTTTTATTAAAAAAATTTCTTACTGTTTCAAGATTTTCTAGTGAATATTTGAATGACGGGGGCATTTTGAAAAGCCAGAAATCAATTCTATCATCAATTCTATTTAGTGTTTTACTAAATTTGCTCCATAATTGTAAGGCTTTTTCTCCTTTCAATTGAGTATAATCTGTAATGTAGCGATTGACCTTGATAGAAAAAGAGAAATAATCTGGGGAAGCGGATAACCATGTATCTATCCAGGATTCCATAGGAAAGCGATAATAACTAGCATTAATCTCCACCGAATTAAATCCTTGATTTACATACCATTGAAAAGGTGACGGTTTTCCCTCGTTCCATGAATATGAGTAACCAGAAGTTCCAACTTTTATTATTACAGACAACTCTATATTCTAGATGAGATTAAGGTCTTATGAGTGATAACAATTATTTCTTTCTTCTAGAAGAATAGTATATCACGTAACGAGTTTTTCCTAACCTAATGAATGAAGAATTTAGGTATAGCATCAGCGATAATTATGATTTTTAGATGGAGAGAAAGGAGATATAAAAAAGATATGAAAACTAAAGACAAATGAAAAAGATCGTCTAAAAGAATAATTCCGGGCTATTGACTTGAAAATGGGATACAATAGAAGAATTGCGGCCCTACAGACATGTGAAGTTATGGAAGTACGTCAAAAGCTAACGAAGATGATCTAACCACAATCATTGAGAAATTTCTTCTTTAACACGAAAATATTCTAAAGGAAGTCAGTAGTGTTAATAGATAACCGTATACAGACTAACGTTGAAAGTGCTTTTTATTTATGAACTAGACTAGTTTTACATTTATCATATTCCTTGCACTTTTGTTTTATGATCCTACGAATATCTTTTTCAACAAAAAGAAATATTATAATGCTAATGTTAGCATTATAGTATTTTTTAAATACAGAATTAAACTGAAGGGCTGCAGTGGCAAACTTTACCTAAAAAGATTAAGAAACTACATAGGAATAGTTTTCAGAAAGACAAATCTTTTGAAAATGAATTAGGTCTTAATCCAAATGTAGATTAGGCATATATTTTAGAAATTAGTATTCACAGCATAATTAGTAGCAATAAATTTGATATTATATTCATCCATTCATTTTTCACTTCATTTAGACTGGTTTTGTTGTTGTTGTAATCCAGATGCCGAAGATCTAGACTGGGATTGTGGTAGTTGGAAGAATGGGACAGCTCCTTGTCCACCTAAAGAAAATGGCAGCTGTCCATTCCACCTATTGATTGCTTGCCACTGAAGATATTGAGGATCTTGTCTTAACTGCGATGTAATAATTTTAATTGCTTGTGATTCTCCACTAGCCTTTGCTATGTT
>JBQCDO010000185.1:0-7545 GCA_051961195.1 Nitrososphaeraceae archaeon
ATTTGGTAGTGATAACACTTGTCAACTTAAGCATAATTATTTGACTTAGTATTCTGCCATACTAGACAAGAATAGACTCCGATATACGACAGCACCTATAGCATAATTAGCACTAACATTCATTGCATTACTAACTTAAACGGCTAGAGAGAATTTCTGTATTGGCATACGAGGTAAGACAGGGGATAACGGCATTGAGCTCAATGTTTAGAATATATTTCTTCTCTTTGAGGGCAATGCCCGGCAGTAAATCAACTCTCAATACCTCTAAAATTATTTAGAACAAGGCCCTCCAATGATATATTCTTAAATTGCATATCAGCACAGTAAATACTGTGCATAATTAGTGGGATATGATTTTGATTCTGGATCTGATATGGACTCATCTCCTTTCTCTAAAATGTCTGGTAAGAAAATGGCTGCGCTTGCTACTTTAGTTATCATAGGAGCGGTTTTTGGCGTTCAATTCCTCTTTGGGTTTCCGTTGAAGGATCTATTCAGGAGGGAAATTACTGATAATGCCCGAGTTACAATTAAGGATGATCAAGGCACATGTGTAGTTGAGTCATCAGACCATGAACCTCGCTCAATTTCGAATTGTCACTATAAAGTGGGTGATACACTAACTATTACGTATAAAGAAGGTACTGCGCCAATTGAGAAATATCATTTGAAGAGTTAACCCAAATCTGCGTTCCGGGGGAAGCGATTAGATGCTGCACAATATCCTTAATTGCATATGTATATCCCCCTATGATTTATCTGCGGTATTGATATATGTACTCCTTACGCAATACTGAAAGCAAATTTGTGTAAAAACAACTCTATCTAGGTGATTGAATAAGGACCATAAAAAATCCCAGTTGTTGCTTTTTTCATAGCAAATTTTTCGCAGGAATTATTAACCACTTAGCAACTACTTATCCTGACATTTGATCCTTTTTGTTCTCATGGGTTAAGCCTGTGTATCTCAATTATGAATTCGACTTCGTGCTCAGCATACACCATTTTATTTTCTGAACCTAATCATACGAACTGACAAGAACAGTCAAATAAATCGAGATTACTTCATCAGAACGACTCAGATAAGTGAACAGGGAATTCGAATTCATATCTTGATTCTAGTGATTGAATATCCATATTTCGAATTCCCCATCAGTCTATGCTCGAAATTGATTCAATAGAAAACTTGTTCAATTCAACTGGTAAATCACGTGGATATGTTAAACAATATCATCTGTAACACTTTACGTTCATGAATTGGGTGACGGCAAAAATCCGAAATAGAATACACATCTTTAAAGAAATATTTATAGTTCAGAGTTAAGTTATGACAGTCGAACAACTACTTAAACCATATATCATGAGTCACCGGGTCGTAATCATTATTAGAATCATACTATCGCTTTCCGCTTTACTTACCGTAGATACAGAACCATTGTCAGAAAGTTCTTACAATCATTTACTAAAAGTTCTAATAAGTACTATTTAATACTCTTCATGTCCCAGATGAATTCGCCTCCTAGAATACTACCTTGCATCGATTGAAGATTGATAAAAAAATGGTTTGATACAACACGAGTCTGGCTTTATCATTACAACAGTTGTGCCAAATCCCTCTTAATTGGAATATAGTTCAAATTACGATAATTACGTTGGACAAACGGAGCATAACTTTGGAACAGCCAAATTATCAATCCAAAGTTGAGATCTCATAAAGAAAACTAAAAATGAACCCCTCATTCAGCGTATGAGGCTGTATTTAAATTGGGGATGGTTACATTGATATTTGTTCCCAGAGCATATGCTTCGTTAGATTCTAGATCTTTTATCATCAATGCAAACACTAACTTTCCAGTCTGCCAATTGTATATTTATTTAATAACTTATTAGACTCAATGTCCATAGTTTGATATACCACTCGATGGGTTTTTTCGAGTCAGTCTAAATAAAACCAGACACGGTAAAATGACTCAAACTTTTGTTTGAAACTTAATGAATATCGTATTTGGGCAACGAAATTCTACTGTAATCCTCATCCCAAATTGTGAGGTAACTCAGGTAACTTATTAACTATCATCTTCCATTGAAAATTTGAAAGTGGGGGGGAATTCAGACCATTATTTGTGGTCTCTTTGAAAGGTGACTAGGCAGATTCAGTTGTTGGTAAGGCTTATCTACAGTCTCAGAATGTATCTCAATAACCAGATCTTTCAATGCCATGGTCCTTTGTTTTCCTAGAACTCTATCACGAATCATAAATCTCTCCTCCTCTATTTCCTTGTCACCGACTACCAGTGTGTATCTTATCCATTCAGTTTCAGATTCCCTAATTCTTTTCGAAACAGATTCTTCTCGGTCGTCTAAATCTGTTCTAATTCTCATGCTACAGAGGTATTCCAGCATTTTCTCGCAAAAGTTCATGTGAAGCTTCGAGACTGGAATAATTCGAACCTGAGTGTGAATAAGCCACAATGGAAGTGTGGGCTTGTTGCCCATCCTTGCAAATTTAGCTGCCTTCTCTAACAACGCATATATCACGCGTTCTACTGCGCCACTAGGTGAATTGTGTAAAATTATAGGATACTTAATACTACCGTCCTCCTCTACAAATTCGATACCATATCGTTCTCCATTCTCTACATCAATCTGATCTGTAGATAAGGCCGAGGCTTTACCAAGATTATCCACGAAGTTAAATTCCCATTTTAATGTAAAATAAAAAAACCGTTCTCGCCACGTTTCAATCAAGACAGACTTTCCAAACTTACTTACAATCTCCGTTATGAAATCTTCGTTGTCTTGGTAAAATTCTTCCGTAAAGCGTATCGCCATTTCAAGATCTCCTCTAGTTGATAATCCTAAACCATCTATTACATCCATCGATAATCTGAACCTCCTCAGGAATTCTTCCTTTGCTTGGTTCATATCCCTACAAAATGCGTGACAATCTGGCATGCTAAAAGCCCTTAGACGGCGGAGCCCGACAAGCTCTCCACTCTTTTCTCTTCGAAAACTATATCTACTAAGTTCATAAAGTCTAATTGGTAAATGTTTATATGACAGCTGAAAATCCCTTGCCATTAGAAACTGCCCAAAACAGGCGGCAAACCTTAGAAAAAATTGCCGATTATTATCAGAGAGGATACTATACTGACGAGCCGGAAATCTATTAAAATAGCTCTCCATAGATGGATGTTTGGAATCATACATTATAGGAGTCTCTATTTCCATACCACCAGATGCAATTACGCGATCTGTAACGTATCGTTCTATCAAAGATTTCATTAGTCTCCCCTTTGGGTAAAACCGCATGTTGCCAGCATCAGATGCTGGTTCATAATCTGCGATAGACATCTTTTTCATTAGTCTAACATGTGGAGGTACCTCCTCGACAGTCCTTTTCTTCAAAATTTCGTAATTTGCAAGGATTTTTAGATTATCTTCACCTTCATCGAATTTATATTGATTCACAGGAATCATCTTGCCATCTGGCTTCATAATGAACCATGAGGAGGCTAATTTCTCTTCTGCCTTTAATGCATGGGAAATGTCGTCTTCAGAACCATGAGCCTTCGAAACATGACCTTGGCCAATGGCCGATTCACTCTTAGAAAGTACTCTGAAATTCTCAGCCAAGGGGTGTCCCTTAACCTTAACATTAAATGATTTGGTCCATCCAAAGGGCGCCCTGTAGACCTCTAATGATTTTCTTGCAGATGATTCTATAGATTTCAATATACTAAACGCAATATTTGGAGGAGCAAGATTTGAACTTAAATGAGAGTAAGGATAAATTAGTATCTTTTTGCTTTTTACCTTTGCCAAATAACTATGGATCTCTTCAAGTGCTGCAGACACTACTTCTTCGTCATCCCCAAGTTCAACTGTTATTAGATTCAATACGACTTCTTCGATTCGTTGCTTAGATTTTGAGATAATTACTTCAGCTTCGCTAATTTCCTTATCAACTGGCTCATATTCTACAAAATCTGCATGAAGTTGTAATAGGCGCATTTGTCAGTTGAAGAGATGTATGCAGGCGAGTTGGATTAAAGGCTTTGGACTGTCGTAGCAGGGCTTTAACTTTAACCTTATTGCAACTCATCATGCTCATTTGCAAAGGTCTAACAAGTCTAGTGCATCGTTGTCTATAATTCTATTTTCTAATAGGTTAGTAGTTATTAGAATATTGGGTGTTTTGACTTAATACACTCTTGGTCCATGCTGTTTTACTTGAACTGAGAATTTGGATGACCCTTTGTTCTGAGTTATACAATCTTTTCGATACTACTAATCATCTTCTCTAAACGTGCCGTTATCGTATCCTCTAGGCAATCTAGATAAAACAAACCGATCAGCGACGAACATATCTTGTTCTTGCCGACCTACTTGTACTAATTTTTCCGGATCTGGGTTCGTCACAACTTACGCTTGCGAGACCTTTATCTCTCTTTCGCCCTTTGACACCTTTGAATCTAATATTTGAAATTTGTCTAGGCCATGTCCACTAACTTTCCACTAATGGAGATAATGCCTTTCGGATTTTTTATACATGATGAACCTCTAAGATTCAAATTAATTCGCAATCGACATCCTTTTGGATGGATCCTAATTCAGTTCAACATCTATACTGATGAATAGGAATTACCTTGCCAATAGTATTTTCTTTGGTTGACCTGGTCATGATGGCAAAGTTCACTAAGGTAATTTCCGCCTTTTGACAACTTATACTCTATCTCGAAAGTATCAATTCATAAACGATATTAATCTTTTAGGTACTGATTATGCAGCTTAAAAAACTGAAATGAGTACTGACTATCTAACCCCAACGAGCTCTTTCAGTTTCTCTATCTTCCTTTGTTGCTTTCTTCCACTCTTTGTAATGAGTCCTACAAAGATAGACCCTCTTACCGGAGTTGACAGTCAAACTACTGGCCATAGCCGCTTTCGATCCGCTCATGGATCTTTCTGCCTTTTCGTCACAACCCTGAACATCGCAATTAATACCCTTTTCGATTTTGCCCATTCGAATCGGACTTTGAATCAGTAAGGTACTATTAAATAATTATGGTTTGCTGCTTTTGAAAGTAGAGTCACAGTCAATGGGCTCCCTTCGGCGTATTTTGATAAATAATGTAAACCTTTGCGATGCAGAAATCAACTTCTTAACTAAACTGTCTTGTAGTGCTAGAGGTGGCGTGCATGTCAATATTCTTAATACGTTAAAGTTGATCTAGCGCCATATCTATTAATCCTATCTTGTCTAAATTCATTGCAAACAGTATTTATTACTCATAAAGAAGTGAACGTATATGAGGCAAATTTGCCTATGAATACAAATGGTGTAGCGGTTGGTAGCTTCTCCAAGATATTATTGGCAATCGATGGCTCAGAGTCTTCTAGAGACGCTGCTCATTACGCAATCGAGTTAGCCAAATCATGCTCAGCAGAACTGATTGCCATAACTGTGCTTCATAAGTCGTTATCATCTTACGGACTTGCACCCGCCCCAAATGAAACTGAACATGATAGGGAGAAAAGAGAATTGAGAACCAAAGAGTGGTTCGAAAAAGTTATTCAAGATGCTGAAGCTACCCATATCAAGTTTAGGACTGAAATAATCGATACTCAGTTATCAGTTGAATCTGCAATTGTAGAATATGCCGAGGAGCAAAACGCAGACTTGATTGTGATGGGAACCAGAGGACTGTCGGGATTCAAAAGACTACTGCTCGGGAGCGTTGCCTTAGGAGTGGCAACCTACTCTACATGTCCGGTTCTGGTAATAAAATAAGATCGTAATAACGATATGACTACATAAAATCTTTCAGTGATTTGGGACATAGAGTAAGCGTACTGAAGTGCCTCATTCTATCTTAACTCTCCTGCAAACTGGTTCATACGAGATCATGCTTCTAAATGCAAATTAAACACCTTGTCAAAGTTATTGATGGCTTGCCCCTAAATAGCAACAATCATTAGTATCGGAATCGGCGAGGCGATCTAAATAAATGAGTTTAATTTCATTTCTTATAGCAGACCGAGAAATATTTATTATTGTGTAATAATATATCAATTGGAATTGCCTAGAATATTGCAGATAGAAAAACCCATAGTCAAATTCAGAAGTAAAAGTGTTGTTGCAACTAGAAGCGGAAGAGGATACTCATTAAAGGAACTTAATGAGGCTGGCATAAAGAACCATTACTTAGCTAAAATGCATGGGATACCGATTGACAAGTTAAGAAACACAACTCACCAGGAAAACATTGATAAGTTAAGAGATGTTGGTAACAAAATCAACGAGCCAAAAATAATTGTAAGAGAAAAACCGTCTGAAGACAAAAAAGCCGCAAAGCCCAAGGTTATTAAAAAAAGAACTATTAGAAGGAAACTCATCCGTAACGACTGAATATGATTAGACTGTTTATACAGTGGTATTGGGGGGTTTGAGCAGTTGTGAATATTTTGCTTAATTGCAATTTAACGTGTGCTCATACAAACAACGATAGTTATGCCGTTAGCGCGTGCAGTTGATCAATCGTGATTCGGGATGGTAGTATTCAATTCCGTATAATCTTATACACGTGATGGTTATGCGCTACAACCTTTTCAATTCTTGTTGTCTCGGGTTCAATCAGATAGACTAATCTTTTCATATATTTCCTTTGTTGCCTAGATTCTATACCAACACGATATTAAAGATTTAGTAATTTATATTATAAAAAGAAGATGAACCAATTACGAACCTCTTATTTAAAGTTCGGCTAATTTTGTTTACGGAAAGCGGGCGTTACTGAAGCTACACATGAGGCAATAACAGATACTGGACATTAATAGTAAATGAAACCTCTATCATGATCATAAAATTAGGAATAATAATGTACGATTAAAATCTATATTTCTATCACCTAATTCCTATTGTAGAGCATAAGGCAAGTATAATCCATCCTTCATCTGTGCGATATTACAAGTTTGGCTATCTAACTATGTCGATTTGATAATTTATAATTGCTTTTCGTACATTCATCTGCACTCGATTTTTATTATCTATACTGATTCTCTTCCACCTGATCAGCCATGTTCCTAGACAGAACATGCACCCATACTCCTTTCGAAATCTGAGTCGGTTGGCTAACTGACTCAGACTTGCGGGCTGCTCAATAATAAATTAATCGAAGAGAGATTTTGCTTATATAAAGTAAATTATTTTTGTCTTATCATATTCTGAAACTTTTAACAGGAACCACTGGACGTATTAATCCAAGATCTAAAAATATCATATAGGATTATTATATTTATCTCCAAATGCTAAACAACTGTCGAATTTTTATAACAGCTGTTCTTAAAATTATAATATGCCACAGACATAAGGAAATGTCTTGAATTGTCAGCTACAAGGGCAACTTCATGATGATATATCATATCACGGTGACGTAAATACGTTACATGATACATATTCAATAGTTATACACGTCTATATTTAGTCGACCACGAAGTCTCATTTTTCTTGCCTACCTTTGAATCTAAAGAAAAAGCCAC
>JBQCDO010000186.1:0-10178 GCA_051961195.1 Nitrososphaeraceae archaeon
GTCACTAACCTGATTTATGTCACTCTTTGGGTAGCCGATAATAGTCCATATTTCGTTACTAGGCTAGTAGAGTATTTCCTTATAGGGATTTAGTTATCTTTCCTTTCTAAGTATCAAAAAAGGATATTGTTAAACCAATAAATTACATTCTACTGGATGAGTCCTGTAACTAACTACGGTATCTGCGCCATCTACAGGTACACACAGGTTGCTTCACCTTATAAAACACTGAAGGGACAATAAATTAATCGCAGTCACTACTTCTTAATATTAGGTCACTCTTCACATGTTTAGTTATTCTCTTGATAATGCGACACTAACAGGCCCGGAAAGAATAAAGATAAGAATGAAGGCCATTGAATGTAATTTGACTGAAATGCTACTATTGTCATAATTGGCCAATGCCATATTTGGAGTAGATCTGATGTGCTATTTATTCTGGTTGCAGTCTTCAATCCGAAAATTCTGCTTCATAAGTTATGAATCCTTCTAATTCTATTAGACTAAATAGCTCTATTACCAATTTTTTAGATGTCCATAATCATGTAGAGGCATACAGGACAACACATATTTCGACTAGTGCGATACTACACAATTATCAGAATCGAATCTAGTATTAGACCAACTGTGCTAAACATGAAAAGAAGATGGCAAAAAGGACAAACAAACCCGAATTGTATCGCTTCGAAACAAGGTTCCATCTTTATCTGTGATTCGTTACATAATATCGAAATACCTATTTGTGCATAGACTCTTGATTTTGTTTCCCCAATTTCGAATATATTCAGTTTACGCATTCTAATCGATTAATATCATTCTGTAAGGATCAAGCATCATGCTCAAATGGACATCATCAGGAACAGATTCATATTGCTTAAATAATTGAAATACGTTGCGCCTAGCAATAGCAGTCTTATTGGATGTTTATTTACAAAGCCTGAGGAATTATTCAAAGAATTCAGATATATTATGGACAGCAATAACCATCAATCCATTGGCTATTGCTTCTGTCTGTCAAATAGAATAAGCAGACAAATAGCAAATCAACACAATTTGCACAAAAATAACCAGAGAAGACAATGTAAGCGAAATTGATTTTATTTTCAGTGTGAAATATAGTACAAGGTTAGCCTGAATCATAATATAAAATCCATTTATGCTGCGTAGTCCATAAGATAAGCTAATTGAATGAATTTGTACTTACGCGAAACCAGATATAGAATAACTGATATATGGGCTAACCAGATCCTTATAGGAAAATTTCAATGGAAAGAGTAGCGCTCGAAAAAGATTTGAAGTACATTGATGATAGTGGCAATTTGTTAAGGAGTAGAACCGAATTATCTATTTCTAAATTGCTTTCTGTTCTGGGCCACGAATACTTATACAATTTCGAGCTAGCATTAGATGGTGATACCAAAGTCAATATCGACTTCAAGGCTGGCGAAAAATATCTAGAAATAGTTGAATCTGATATGGATTTGGAAAAATTCAACCTAGTTAGGAGTCTTAGGCCAGATTTGAATATCGTAGCTGTGGGTCAATCAAAATACGCAGCAAAAGTAAGTGAACTAGACTCCTTCTTCTTTTACGATTCGAACAATAATCAAACAAGCTCTATTTTCGTTGAGGATCCTTCTTTGGCCTTCGATTACGCGCACATATTACCCATGGTGGAAAAGTGTTCAATCTTACACGGTCATACATCAACAGTTATGGTAGAAATAATTGGCAGAATGGTCAGTAACCTTGTAATTGATTTTGCTGAAGCAAAAAAAATTATAAAAGAGACACTCGAAGCTCTAGACCACAAGTTCTTTATTAGTAGGAAATACCTAGAGAAGGCAGATGGTACTCACTACTTGGTCTCATTTGCTGGACCCAAGGGTGAATTTAGATTGCAGCTCCCGAAAGAGACAACTTTTCTCCTTGATGGAGAAGCCACAGTAGAAACACTGTCGACAGAGATTATTCGACTCATGGCACCTAAGATGCCACCAAATATTGAAGCACTGGGAGTATATGTTTATGAGGGAGTGAACAAGGGGGCTCACATAATCTCGGAAATAAAGAAGCAATAAATTATGATCAAGCAAAGAGCTCTAGTTCTGCTTTCTGGAGGACTAGACTCTGCAACATGTCTGTATTGGGCAAAAAAGAGGTTCTCTATTGTTTACGCAATAACTTTTAATTACAAAGATAGAGGGAAGCGTGAAAAAAATGCAGCCCTAAGAATAGCTAATGAGGCTAATATCAGAAACTTAATAGAATTGGACGTCCCATTCATTAGAGAAAATTTTCATACACATTCTGATACTCTGGCGAAGAATTCTGATTCACGATGGTCGGCATACATTCCGGCTAGAAATCTGATGTTTTACTCAATTGCACTCTATTATGCTGAAAACCTAAGAGTAAGATCAATAGTTGGTGGGCATAACCGCCATGATGGACATTTCTTCAGAGATGCAACGCAGAGCTACTTGCAAAAATTGACGAGGCTTTTCAGAGAAGGTTCTAAGACGCAGGGAAGACGACCAACTAATATAGTTCTTCCATTGGGTAGCATGTGCAGAAAGAGAATAATCATTCTTGCTGTAAAATTAGGAGTTCCCATCAAATTAACCTGGAGTTGCCATAAAAATGGTAACACGCATTGTGGCAGCTGCTATGCGTGTATCGAAAGACTACGATCCTTTAAATCGTTAGGAATAGATGACCCGGTTTTCTCTTCTTAGTCATGCGATATACCAATAAACGGCTATCCAAATCAGTTATGTCAAAATGAACTGATTTGAATCTGTTACAAAGTCAGAGATAACCTTAGTTATGCGAGCTACTGCATTATTGACTTCGCTACTATTTAGGGTGCCTGTAAAGAATTCTGGCCTTCCTCCTCCTCTGGCCGTAGGTATTACCTCACGAAATAATTTTACACAATCAAAAGGTAGAGACGAAGACCTGGCGAAGACAATTCTTGCAAGATCCTGTTCATAAGTCTTCGACTTGTTAGCAATCATAACTATAGTATTCTTAGATTTAATTTTTTGTGACGTGTACGAATTGATTTCTTTATCTAGCAATCCTGAGAAAATTCCATTAATAAAATAAATATGGCTAGTATTAGTTATCTCTGTATTCGGAACAAGAGTGTAAAGCTTTTCTTTTGTTAGAAATTTCAAGTTTTCGAGATACATTTTATTCTCTTTCTTTAATTTTTTTATAGTGCCCTCGATTGTATTTTCATTTGCTCCTAGTTCACTGCTAATTTTAGCAAGTTTTAAGGACAATTTTAGTGCTGTGTCTCTCGCCTCCCTCTCTACGACAAAGTTTATTTCATATTCCTTGCCTACCTTTGAAACATTTGTTACCAAGAACAAACCACACTGAGTCATATCTTTTGCATGTTCTCTCCTGCAGGCCGCAACGTCATGTCCTTCGATTTCAACAACTCTTATTGATTCATCTTTCCTTAATCGTGATTCGTTTGCTCTAATCAATGGAAATCGCTCTTTTGCATCTGTCAATGACGAAAATGTGTATGTCAGGACTCTCCTTCCATTTCCAATTAGGAGGTTAACATCAGATTGAGCCCTTGCAATTAGGTGACTATCCAGATAATTAGCATCAATAAATACAATGCTATCTTTCTCCCTATGTTCTACTTTTCTTACACTTAGCGTCACGCCAATTAGTTTCTGAAGAGACCCGACGAAAGCATGTTCGGCGGTATGAGCTAATTCAGTGTGCACCTTTGTTCAAAGTAGCCAAGTGATATATATATGATAGACACCACGGCAAGTCATAATTGGCCCAAAGCATCAATCTTTCTATTATCTGAAATTTGACTTTCCTTTCCAGCCTCGCTGGCAGTTGGATTATTCATAGATGCTAGCTCATATTTCTATGAATTAATTGCTTGGAATTCTGAGTGACTTGCTAACTATGCAGATTTTGTGGTTGCAGCTAAAATTAAAGACTAATCCTTTAACTATTGTGTGTTCACTAATATTGTAATCTGACTAACTATAGACATACTCGTTTGAATCCTCTATGAGGATCATATTGTTACTGTAAGAGTGAAGGTTATATCATTCTGTGATAAGCTATCGATTCAAACTTGGTTGGGGAGTAAAGAACTAATGAAGATTGTTTCTTTCAATCCTATAATAGTTCGATTCAAACCCAGGAAGCGATAACGGGTATGTTAAGCCAGGTGGTCTTTCAATCCTACAATAGTTCGATTCAAACTTTGATATGTAGTCCTTGTATCCGCTTGGTTCAAAGCTTTCAATCCTATAATAGTTCGATTCAAACACTATGAGGTGTCTTTACTAGCTATTTTTTCCCTTTTTCCTTTCAATTCTATAATAGTTCGATTCAAACCGAAATATCCGCCGCTCAATTTTGTCCCGTCCCATTCTTTCAATCCTATAGCTACCTGTGGAAGTTTGTCTTGATGAGATCGCTACTAAAATCCACAGATTCTATCTTGAGGGAGCCCACGTGATAGGAATCAAGCAAAAACAACATTAAACACCAACTTATGAGGACAATTTTTGTCCAGCATAGGAATTTATCGGCTGGACTAGATTTACGCTATCATATAGATCGAGCTTTTTACTTAATTCTCAGCCCGGTCGCATAATTGTAGATAGACTTTTCAAATTATAACTAATCTGTCTTAGCCGTAAGTCTTTCGTATTCAAGTTTGATCCAACGAAGATAGTTCATCTTATGCTTTCAAAATAGATTGTGATGTATAAACCATTATGCCTAGCGGGGTTCATTAGGTTCTAATATAAATAAAAGACTCCAGGATCTATTGTTACTCTAAATAGTTTTAAGAATGCTATAAATGGGCGGTCTGGGTCATCAGCAGTAGATACAGTAAATAATACAAATATACTGGCAACTTATGAGTCAGTTAAAGCATTTCATAATAATGGGTTATTCTATTAGTGCGATCAATAGCACCATTACCATCGCTACAATAATCAATCAACATTTTTCTTTCCTTAATCATACTTTTCGAAATGCTAGTTGTTGTACACTTTGTGTAAAAAATGAAATTTGTATATCTTGCAGCATAGATGCTCGGATTAACTTAATCTAGTCTAAATATATACTTAACTCATACTTTCCTAACCACGTGTAGTCACTACCAGAATTCTCTAAGAAACTTCAAAATTCATTACACTTTTTACTCACAACATATATGGGTTATGTTAATGACATCTGATTTGACTTGTGTGTTCTGTAAAATTATTAAAGGCCAAACTCCCGCAAGAATCTTAAATCAAGATGACCTTGCAGTTGCTATGCTAGATGCATTTCCGTTAGCCGGCGGACATACTTTAGTTGTTCCCAAAATTCATTATTCTAAGATTCAAGACATGGATCGTGATTCTTCAGTCTCAGTTTTTTTATTGGTTAGAAAAATATCTGGAGCCCTCGAGAAGGCTGTCAATGTAAATTCAGCCACTATTGCTATTCATAATGGTAAAGATGCTGGGCAAGAGATACCACATCTCCATGTTCACATCATACCAAGGACTAAGGAAGACGGGGCCGGGCCTGTTCATTCAATGTTTGAAAACAGGCCAAAATTAAATACTGAACAAATTGATTTAATATATAGGAATATTAAAAATGAACTATAACAGATTTTGATCGTGTTTGTAATATAAATAAGTGAATTTAACAAACGATCTGGTCTGCCAAACGCTATCAACTCACGAGTCATTTCCAGACCAATCATAACTTAGGGCCTTCAAACAGCAGGAGCCTTACAAGCCATGTTGGCTCACTTGCCAGACACCTTCTCGCTCTCGAATCCAAAATAACAGGAATGACACATGTCCTTACCATAAATTATACCTCTATTTCCGCATTTGCTGCAAACTTTGTCTTGATCTATGGTTGAGTCTAATGACTTGGCCTTCTGAAGACATTTACCACAGATTGGTGCTTCCAAGTTAAAGCTAGACAGAAAACCCGACCCGCATTGGAAACACTTCAGACTATACATCTGACCCTTAGGTTTCCAACGCTTAAATATATTTATCATTTTATCTATCAGAATCCCACTTTTTTCATTTTTGAACCACATTTAGGACATTCTATGCCTTTATGTTGAGTCCCACAACTCATACAATAATACTTTAAAGAGTTATTTTGTGTTATCTCTGAATCTAGGATTCCTAGTTTCCCGTAGCCTTCCATATTCATTCTTTGCATAACTCTCCTCCTCATGTAAAGGTTTAGAACTATGAATACACCTATAATGGTCACTAATGAAATGGGAAAAGGAAGAAGAATCGAAATTGTAATGCTAATTCCCAATGATATTCCTAGCCAAAGCAACTGATTAGCTAGAAATTGTTTATTATTGTATCCGTCGCCCATTTTCAATATTTTCTACACCTGTTATTATGCTTCTGAAAGTACAATAAGCCTCTCATTAATATATAGGATAGGGCAACTAATAAATTTAACTGACCAATCGGTCATTTTGAGTTCATCTCATCTTTTATTAAAAATGATCCCACCATTAATCCCCTAAAGTTTGAATATTTGATCCAGTTCGAACAGGCTGCTAAGATATTTCACTAGAGAATATTCAAACCGTGTTCATACAGTAAAAATATAATTGGCCGGTTCAAACTGCAGAATGCAGCTGTCTATAGACTGTGCTACAAGAATTCCTAATTAACCTACCATATCTATATAAAATATTGTAAGTTCCAAGATTTATTTGCAAATAGCAGCCTAAGTACCATCATTAATAATATATATATTGACTTATCTATTTGTAATAGAGCAAATTGGCAACAAATTGTAGTATATGCGGCTCGAGATTTGGTAATATTACTTGTGGCTACTGTACTAATTCAGTATGTTCTTCTTGCCTAGTTCAAGATAAAACCAAATGTATAAAATGCAGTAGAGTAAGAAAACCGCCGTATAAGTTCCTTAAACGTAACCTGCCGTTCATTTTGCTTTTTGCTGCTCTCTGGTTTTTTACTTCGGGATTCTACCCATTCCCATTTTACCTAGCAGTCGGAAAACATATAGACATGACGATCATGCAGCCAATCTTGATTGCAACAACATTAATGGCAATTCCCTTTGTATTTCTGATGGTAGCATGGAAGAAAAAACCTCCTACCTCGACGTCTGGAAGATGATGAATGATAAAACATACTCTGAATCTTTGTCTATTCAAAGCATCTAATAATCGGTGCAATTACAAATCTGAATAAACCTCGGCCGACTCAATGTTGGTCTGCCTAAAAAAAGATCTATTAGAATGGCCATGATTTATGGGTGTAAATCACGAAGGCAACGATTTATTATTATTAGTTTCGACGTGTGAGAGATCGATTATAATAATTGTAGTAAATTGATGTTAGCCTCGACCTCAACGGAATTTTCGATACCTACTATACTGTAGACGTAAAAATCTCGATCATAATTAATACATATTGATAGTAACGGAGCATTGAATCGAGCTAATCAATAGCAAGAATTGTTTACTCTAAGATTTCATAGCCATTGTTCTCTGTCTACTGTTCTTTTTTTGGACTATTTACTAACTTTAGTGCTTCGTGAACTATGATCTTTGCGACATGAACTTCTATACCTAACAATTTAGAGATTTCGCCTGGAGAATACTTAATAATGGATCTTGCAGTGGTAAAGCCAGAATTAGTGAGAAGATCTTTCAAACCCTCGGCTATCCCTAATTGCTGGACGCCGGCCTCATCAGCCATTGCTAGACAACGTTAAAACTATGTACTATATATTAATTTTATGATCACAAAAACGTGATAATCTTATGACATACGAGATTTTCGGCAATAAGTAGTAGATCAACCTATCCTTGTTCGTAGTCGCATTTGATAGAGTTGATCTCCTATATTAAGAATTTACAGCGATACAGAGAAATGTTACTCTAAAAGGAATTGGTAACAGATGTCGTAAGCTAGAAAATATCCAAAAATACAAACATCTGACTCACCGTCGGCCGAGTTTTGACAGTCATATCTTATGATTTCACTTTATGATTAAATCAAATAAACTGACACTAACTTTCGTTATCGTGAAAGTCTGAAGACTTTAAACTGTCTCCTGTTTTACGACTTTCCTAGAAACGAAAGAAATTTTTTTCCTAAATGCGGTCGCATGATCGAAGGTATTACTGAAACTAGCATTAGAATAGCAGAAATGAAAAATATGAGATGTAATGAGTCCATGAATTTGGGAACAAACGTAAAACCTGTGGCGTCTGTTGGCGTAGAAGATCCAGTAAAGATATTTTGAACTGTCTGTAATGGCATAACCTGAGTAAATAATAAGAATACCATACCAATACTGAATGCACTGCCAATCATAACCAATGTAGTGCTAATCGCAGCGGCAACTCCCCTTCTATGAGAAGGAACTGAACTCATAATTGTAGCACGATTTGGTGAGGCGAAGATTCCCATACCTGCTCCTACCAAGATTAGTGGAACTACAGAAGAAGAGTAAGATGTAGTTGGTCCAACTCTAGTCAGCATAAGGAAACCTACTGCTGAGGCAAGAAGACCTAGAGGTATGAAGATTCTAGATTTTGATCTATCATATAACCATCCTGTTATAGGTGCAAAAATTGCTAGCGATACTGATACTGGTATCAAATAAATGCCTGCCTCGAGCGGACTAAGGTTCATTGAGGATCCTTGGAGATAGAATGCCATAACTAAGGTGAATGCTCCTCTGGCCAGGGCGTTAAGAAATATGGCAAGGTTTCCCCCAGCGAAAAGCTTGATTCTAAATAATGAAAAATCAAACATAGGTCGTAATTCATTTTTCTCAACAAAATAAAATATTATGAGTAAAACAAAACCCAATATGATTATAAAATAGTTTTCGATAGAACTGAATATATGAAAAGAGGCAAACGTTATTCCGATCAATAAAAAAAGTAGTCCTGATGCCAATGTGACGTTACCTTGCCAATCTACTTTCTCTCTTCTTATGGTTCCCAATTCGCGTAGTTTCAAATAAGCCCATATAGTCGCGAATGCACCTATGGGTATATTTATCCAAAAAATTGATCGCCATCCCAAATATGAAGTCAAGAATCCTCCAAGAGTAAGTCCTATAACAGAACCGATAACAATTGATACCTGATTGAGTCCTAAAGCTCTACCTCTTTCATTTTCTGGAAACGTATCTGTGAGTATTGCGGCACTATTAGAAAATAGAAATGCTGCCCCTATAGCCTGAACAATTCTAAATACGATCAATTGCTCGCCGGTGTAAGCTATACTGCATAATGCCGAGCCTACCGTAAAAAGTACGAAGCCAACGTTATATAGCCTAACCCTTCCAAACATGTCTGCTAATCTACCAAAATTTAACAGTACTGAAGCAGTCACAACCCAATATCCGAGAGCTATCCACACCAATGTTATGAGCGAGGCATGTAGCATAGATGCTATGGTCGGTAGAGCTATGACAACAATATTTCTGTCCAGTGATGCCATGAGTGTGCCAATAGTTGTATTGCTAAGTGCAATCCACTTGTACTGCAAAGTTTTAACTCTATTCTTTCGCTCGACAGATATCCCGCTTAGTCATTGTTGCTTTAACATTCATCCCCAAAATAATTGCCTGACTTCCAAATATCAGATCTTTGTGAAAGCTGTCGGAATGTAAACCATATAACATGAATTTACCTGCTTACAGGCACATATATATTTTCTAGTCTCGCAGTCCTTTGTAACAACTACCCTAAGTCTGATATAAACTATGCAATTAAGTCAAAAGACGTGAATCAGACCCTGTTTGCTGTAGCGAAGTAAGGTTCCATTAATGCAATGCTATTCGCATCCGGTTTAAATCAGTACTTGTAAATTGTATCACGATCTTAACCTTGTATGAATGTGCTGCTTCACCATCCAGTATTGGTCAGGTTATGTCTGGAAATTAGCTCGAAACTTTATCAGGATATAAGGCGAATCGATTTTAGAATCAAAAATAATCTAGTACCTCTTGCAAGAGGTTATGAAAATCATAACGAATCGGTCAGTATATATTCGAAATTGTACTGTCACGATGATACGAAATAAGAAGTAAGAGATGCCGTGCTTTTCATTTTTGGCAAGTTCCTGACTGGTATTGCAAGG
>JBQCDO010000187.1:0-7963 GCA_051961195.1 Nitrososphaeraceae archaeon
ATATGCAGCAGCGTGTCTTTTAATGATAGCCATCCAGTTTCTCGGTTTTTAACCATAACTTCCCATGATAATTTTTGTTTAAATATATCAATATAATTCTGTCTTACTGTATGATTATAGTTAAACAGCTCTTTGAAGTCAGATATTTGCATTGTGATATTCTTAATAGTTTTGCAATCGCAGACCACTAATAAGGGATCTGTTCTTGCTCCTTACAGTGTCATCAATAATATGTTTCTGCATAGGAAATGAGCTTTGGATGTGCTTTCAATGTCAAGCACAGACAATAAAATATGGCCTGTAACTTAGGTCTGCTCCTTTGTATTTTTGATATATACTTTGATTAATATAACTTTTCCAATTTTGCCATCTTTATTAAGCCACATGGTAAAGTCAGTAAAATCATTTGAAGAGTGTTGTCTAGAGTTAACGACAGTATCAGCTCGTTTGTATTCATTATTGTAAATGGCAGGAGAGTCAGCAAGTGTTTGTAATAGAGCACCAACTATTTGCAATTTTGCATAGTACTTTTTAGTAACAGTTTCGAAAGTCCTCAATTACTCACGTATCTACTTAACCGTACCTATCCAAACCTTCTGCAACTAAGTTACAAGAATGGGTCAAACACAATTGATTTGTCAGTAACCAATCCTAAAGTGCTTCTAGCAGCAAACAGCATATTTCTTACTAATGCTACTACATTAGGAAGTCCTTAGTATATGAGGTTTAGCGGTACCTGTCATCTTAGTGTAAAAATGAAAGGTAAAAACGATACTGCCAGCGGGTCAGATAACATGGGGAGGAAAACTTTGCACATTAGTCAAAGTACCAAGGAGCGTAGTCCATAGAACTTGGAGGAACAATCTTTTTTACCCTTATAATCTCTTTATCGAGGTCTATTAAACACGACGATTAATGAGCAGCGAAAATTTGTACCAAAACTCGTATTTATCCTAGTTTGTTTGTGATGGTAAATGTTAGTTGTTGTCCAGCACTAATGGTACCAGTTGCCTGAAAATCGCTTGTTTCCGTGCAATCATCTGATCGAAGTAATAAATACAATAGGTGTTTTCGACTGTGTTATTACAAAACCACCAGGATCCATTGAACTATATCATTTTCCACTTTCACTTTAACGCAGTTACCTTGATTTTCCAAGGATGCAAACATCGCTAGTAATGATTAATTGACCGATGTGATCAAGTTCATGAAAGTGTGACAAAATGAGATGCAAAAACCCTGTCATGAATCAGATCCTCGATGCTTACAAACCAATGTGGTCGCTAAATCATGCCATTTCTCTAATGGGCTGGGACTTTGAGACTTATATGCCTAGGGAAGGCACCGAAGAAAGAGGAACGGCAGATTCTCAGCTTCAAATCCTGCATAAGGATCTTCTGCTAAACAAAGATTTTATTGGTCTTGTTGAGTCAGCGAAGAAACTGGAGAACCTTAGCGATTTGGAGAAGGGTATTGTACGAGTACTCAACAGGGAAATAACCAAGCAGATCAAGATACCCAAAGAGTTGACTGAAGCAGAATCTCTAGAAAGAATAAGGGGAAACATGACATGGAGAGAGGCGAGAGAAAAATCTGTTTTTATGATGTATGAACCCCACTTGAAGAAAATGGTAGAAATAAAGAAGCAAATCGCTGAGAAGATAGGTTATGAAAAGCATCCATATAATGCGCTTTTGGATATGTTTGAAGAAGAGCTTACGGTAGATGACTTGGATAAAGTATTCAGTGTATTGACTCCGCATATTCAGAAGATTCTGAAAAAACTCGTCGATTCAGGTAGTCCATTTTGCAAAGAGAGCAAACTGGGAAAATCAAAGTATGATATCCAAAAAGTTGATGAGCTCAATCATGATATTTTGACACTACTGCAATACGACATGAAACGTTTCAGAATGGATGTATCTACTCATCCTTTCACCGAGGCTATCGGGCTCAACGATGTCAGAATAACTACGCGATATGAAGGAACTGATTTCAAAAAGTCGATATCTAGTACTATTCATGAAGCTGGTCATGCTTTGTATAATCTGCAATGCGATCAGTCATTGTCTATTACTCCTGTGGAAGGGGGATCTTCGCTTGCGCTCCATGAATCTCAGTCAAGATTGTGGGAGAATATTGTGGGCAGAAGTCTGCCTTTTGTTCAATTGATTGCTCCCTTGATTAGAAAACAAGTAAGTTTTGCAAACCAAGCAACGGATGATGAATTGTACCTTTATTTCAATAATGTCAAGGCTGATTATATACGAGTTGACGCCGATGAAGTCACTTACAATCTTCATATAGCAATAAGATATGAGATAGAGAAAAAAATATTTGGCGATGAGCTCAGCGTCTCTGAGATTCCTGAATTCTGGAACGATAGAATGGAGCAGCTGCTTGGAGTGAGACCAACTAACGACGCACAGGGAGTGCTTCAAGATACACATTGGAGCAGTGGCCTCTTTGGCTATTTCCCAACTTACACTTTGGGAAACTTGATTTCAGCAATCATTGCTTCAAAGATGCGCAAAGACCTGGAGGGTTACGAGGAAGACATCAAAAGGGGTAATTTCGAGCCTATCAGAAAATGGTTAAGACTAAAGATACATCAGCATGGATCTGTTTATGCCCCCAAAATGCTTCTTAAAAATGTCTTAAATGAAGGCTATAATCCGAATTACTTTGTTACCTACATAGAATCTAAATACCTTGGGTTCTGAACCCTAGCCTGTTTGATTAAAGCTATACTCTAATTCTTACACTTTTTTGTGATTTCTTATCCATGGGACCACGAATTCAGACACAATTGAATTGTCAATTGACTCTCATCGAACCCGCTAAGACTTGGATTACATATACAAATGTATTGCATCACACCGAAACCCGGACCAACGCTGCATAATATTTTTCGTGATAAACGATATTATTAACATTATCTCGGGACTCATTTCTCTCAAACCCCTTTAAAAGGCAATGAGCATATATGAGTAGATAGCGGTGTGCAAACAATGCTGTCCCCCCTATGCCTTGAAAGTACGAAAATTTGTACGTTGATGAAACCTTAACCTTATATCTACGAATAATACCTATCACATTACTTAGCAATAAAATATCATTATATTGAATAATGCCTGTTGAATAATTGATTTATTAGCTATTTTCGCTATTTAGAGCAAATGCTGCTCTTGTATATTTTGCAAAATAAATTTCAATCCCGAATTGAAAAAGAGTATAAATATCAAAGAAAATAAGAAACTTACAATCACCAAATGATGAAATTCAAAAGAAAAATTCTGATGTCTATTCAAATAACATTTGTTTAACCGTACTTTACCTACTATTTCTCCATTCTACCAACTATTTCTCCATTCTACCAACTATTTATTTAGAGTTCAGAATAGTTCTGTGCATTTTTTTCATCTCTGTGGCTAGTTTGTTCATATAATATTACTGCCTTTATGTGACTACATGGAGTTTGGAAGAGCGCAAAATGTCTGCATGTGCATAACCAGCCTTTATTTACGCTTTTATAAATAGAGTATTTGTTTATCCCTGACATTACCTCATAATCAGAATCATCTAGATGATCTTTCGTCTTGATTATCGTAAACCTTTTGATCTTGCGTTGTTGATATTTACTGAAAGTTATGTATTTACTAGTCTCCGTAGCCGCAGTGTTTGGCGAAGCAATATTATTAATATCATCCTCTACGTCATCACTACTCATTGACAAACCGGCAATGATTAATATCATTCCAAGTCAGTTATATTGTTATTGCCATTGTAATTCCGCCTACGTATGCAGTGTTTCTTCGATGGAAAATATTGAGGTGCAAAATTGAGTGGGACCTTCAAAGCTTAATTTGTATTGCTATAAAAGTTCATTTATTTTTCTGTGGACATTCCGTAGTAACTCTTTTTCATAATTTTAATATCACAGGCAGTTATGCATGTATAAATATTAGCTCATGATGATATAGCGAATGTTATAATTAAATATAGAATAATGCAAAGCAATTGTTATTAAATTAAATACGAGTAATTATAACAATGTAGTATTTTTATAGCATAATACCAGACTTTAAAAATATAGTAATATACTTGGAATAATCGTTTAGTATATCCATAAAATCATCAAAAGATATATTACTATCCAAGTTAGAGATTCTGCAATCAGTAAATGTGGAATTATCGAGTATTAATAATATTTCTTATACTTGTAAGTTAATTATATAATAATGATTAGACCAATTCGATATTGCTTTCTATTATGCCAAAAATGTTATTTTCGGTATCTTTACAGTAAGCAATCCAGCCTGCTCCTGGAATTGGCATTTTGTCCATTTCGACAGTTCCACCATAATCTATTATTTTTTTACAATAATCATCAACAGATGAAACATTAATTGTACATATGTATCCTTTAATAGGATCATATTTATTTGATATGGGTACTATGCGTTTCATCAATCCGCCATTAATTCCATGTTGGTCGTCAGGCCCAGTTATGATTAAACAATATTCTACATTGCGAAATTGTTTAAACTCCCATCCAAATACATTTTTATAAAATTGTATAGCCCTATTAATATCATCAACTTGTATTTCAAAATATACTACTCTTGACACTACCACATATGGTATGTATATTACTTCGGTATAATAATAGTATGTTATATATACTGCTGTATAGAAGGTAATTCTGAATAAGGAGAATATTCCAAGTTCAGATTTTCATATCTGAATAGTTTGCTTCAAATGATGCTTCAGTAATAGTCTATAATGGTCATTATAGATCCTATTGTGCTCTGATCTTTGATCATATTAATTCACATACTATTCATAGTAACTGCTTTAATCTGTATTTAGCTTACGGATTGTGATTCATCCATGAACTTTATTATTTGATAATTGAGTAATTGAGATATCAAATTATCACTCAAATGAATTTTAGAGTTCTCTCACTATTTTTTAATGAGATTATCCAACTCCTATTGGTGGACGCTTAGATTCACTGTGCTCTAATAACTTATGATAATTGAGTATGTACCAATTCTCGAATACCTTTTTACATATGTCACATTCGAACTTTTGTTCTCTAGCAGCAGATTTAACTTGTTCTGCGGCAGCCATATAATTTATATGAAGAGGTAATAATTAAGGTTTGCAAAGTATTTGTGATGTCTCTTCCGAAAATCTATACATCTTAACACTACCTATATTGCCTAGCATTATCAGCGTAGCTACAAAAGCATTTAAATAGATAGCAGATGGATGAATTGATTGATTGATGACGAATTTATGTTAATAAACATAGTATGTTGTCAAATACGCTGATAAGATTCTAATAGTCGATTTAGTAGCTATTGAACTAGAGTTCAAATGCGTATCTCCTTTTAAAAGTATGGACCTTTTTAATACATAATTAACCATGTCTAGTATATTATACCTAATCTTATACAGTAAGCAAGTATGATCTATAAAGTAAAAATATTACTCCTCTCCACATATAGATGTGATGCTTGCAGTATTAAGAAACTGTAACGACTTTGGTCATATGAAGTTTCTGTACAATTACATACGAAATCTAAACTGTGCTTATAAGGTGCTTTTTGTTTGTTTTTTCAATCACTGACTTCCAAAGTTATTTATAAGATAGGATTCTTAGTCGCAATTATCATTGCTGTTATTATTTGTAGTTTTATAATACTTGTCTATTTTCAATCACAACAAACCTTTTTAGGAAATTCAATCAACATTGCAGGTAAAAACAGATTTCTAACGATGAGCGTGTTGTTTCAGACTTCAGAATATTTAAATGGAATATTTTCTTCGTTTTCTTCTCCCTCCACTCAGGTCTCCTCACTAGCCTCATCTACATCTAACGCCGCGAAATTAAACCATGCCATAAATAATTTGAATACAAATTTATTAGTTTTAAGAGATGGCGGAAAAACTTCAAACATAGAATTAAAACCATTGTCGTCAAAGTTTCTGGATTCATGGAGGATAATCAATAATGATTGGGATAGATTTAAAATCTTTATCACTTCTGAAATTGTTAAGCCATCTCTACAACAAAAAAGAGAACAACCACAATCAAAAATACCTACTACTACAGCTACCTCTAAGAATGTTACTAGTATTCTTGCTGCATCTGCGACATCGGCAACAAAACTATACCAATCTACAAAGCCTGAACTATCATCCTTGGCTACGAACGTAATCGATTCATCAGATATGCTAGTAACACAATTGGGAAATGATGCGGCGATAAATTCAAGGAATTTAATATTGTTAGAGATTTTCCTTGCAATAATAAACATCGGTGTAGTTCTACTAATACTTTATTTTGCAATAAAAATACTCAAGCCAATAAGTACACTTATATATGCAACATCTGAGGTAAAGAAAGGAAACCTCGACGTTTCAGTTCAACGCAAAGGAAATGATGAGCTCTCACTCCTAGGCGAATCATTTAATTCTATGGTACAATCTATAAAAAATTACATTAAAAATCAACATCAATTAACTTCTGAATTAAAGGGATTAAATGAACAACTCAAATATAAAGACCGATTAAAAGATCAATTCATAAATATAGCGGCTCACGAATTGAGAACGCCCATACAACCAATACTTGGCTTAACGGAAGTTATTCGTTCCCGTAGTGCAGCTTCAGCTACACACAAACAAGACGAAGAATTCTTAGAAATCATAATCAGAAACGCTAAAAGGCTGCGAAGTCTTTCAGAGAAGATTTTGGATATTTCGAAAATTGAAAATCGGATTTTAAGACTTGATAAAGAGAGATTTGACATCAATGAAAGATTAAGAGATATGATAAATGATATAAAATCAAAAGAAGATAAGATAGAAATAATTTTGGCTAAGCCAAAGGTTGATCCTGTGATTGTAGATGCAGATAGAATCAGAATTGACGAAGTTATATCAAATCTCTTGACTAATGCTGTAGAGTCTACAAAGAATAGTGTGAGTAGTGGCACAAGTGTCTATGATCAACACGGTAACGCGATAACTGTCTTTACTACTATAAAATCTAATCAAGGGTATAACAACAAAGATAATATTAATAGTAAAAACGGAGGCGAAGTCATCGTCAGTATTAGAGATAGGGGTACTGGTATTGATCCTGAAATACAAGACAAATTATTTACAATATTTGTTACTAAATCAGAGAAGGGATCTGGGCTAGGTCTATTTATCTCTAAGGGCATTGTAGAAGCACATGGTGGCAAAATATGGGCTGAAAATAATGCTGATGGTAAAGGGGCAACATTTTCATTTAGCCTTCCAATTTCTGAGAATTGAGTTTGCTATTTGTTATTTGCTATTTGTTATGTCTTTGAATAAATATTATCATGAGTGTTAATACTTACATATATTGGTAAATATTCTAAAACATGAGGTTATCCATGATTCCATTATATGATATTCATAATGTATTTAATTTTGTTTAATGCAAACAAAAACTAGACTGATATTCTTTCAATACAGTTTAACTATCTCTGTGCTGTATTTACCGAATGCGGATTTCTGTCCATTAAATCGTTAACCATTAATAATCTAATTAATATTACCTCCTCTGACCTTTAAAAGAGCAACCTTAGTACAAGATGTTTAATAGACTAGAAAACTAAAATTCATAATATAGAATACAATGATGATGCATTAGAAATATCTATCTAAAATTAAATTAACTACTACTCACAATTATTCTAATACCACAAAATCGCTGGCAGTCCTGAGAATCCACCATTCTGACTAACATTAATTGTACAACCAAATGTGGCTCCCGCACCAATGCTCTTTCTTAGCAGTATCTCGAAATTCCTGGTGTATTATCAAGCCATAGAACATATGCATTACTACCAGATACAGTCATAGCGCGGGACTCTGAACTACCTGAATCATTACTCAGATTCACAGTACTTCCGAA
>JBQCDO010000188.1:0-5311 GCA_051961195.1 Nitrososphaeraceae archaeon
TTGCTCAGAAGCTTTAGTCGTTGGGGCTCGATCTGAGTCATTACACTATTCTCATAAGCCGAGCGGAAAGAGTATTTTGCATTAGGCATGTTTATTCTAAAAATGAAAAGGTTAACCAATGCTGGACCTAAGGAAGATGGATTCGCCATCATTTGTTGGAATACATTTTTTACGTTATCAAAGGATGGATACAATGCGGCATGAAAGTATTGCTCTAGTAGAGACGTCGGCCCATTTAATAGGCCTGACGAGTCTATCAACACAAGTCTATCTATCAATCCCAAATTTTCCATTGCAACCTCTGCAGCAATATAACCCCCAAGCGAATGTCCAATTAGGCATGTTTTACCGTGATCTATACCCACTTTTCTCATAAACTCAAATACAAAATCTCTGAAAAACCTGATGCTATAATCTACGGTGTTAGGGGTATCACTTTTGCCAAAACCTAGCAAATCAATCGCAAGTGTGTGATATGATTTAGATAAGGCTTCTGGGATATCTAGCCATCTGTCTGCAGATGCACCTAACCCGTGAATAAGTAAGATATGATCCGTGAAATTATTGCCACTCTTGTTCTTATTGTTTGGTTCATATTCCAGGTACCTTGTTCTGAATCCATTTACATGGACAAATTTTTCCATCTTTATCTACTGCTCTTTTGTGCATACGGAAGCATATTAGTATGATCTGTAAACGTATTCAATTGAATTAGTAGCGAAGCGTGACTCAGCGTAGAGAATAAGTATCGTAACTGATATTATATTTCTATTCTTGGGTGCGGCCCAGCCTAAATATGCCCCTAATTGATACCATATCTCTTTTGATTTACACACAAATGTCCATAATATTTACAAAATCATAACCCAAATTTAGTTTTAGCAATTTAAACTATATCTAAGTTAATTGATATAGTGAGAATAATTAAATTCTTTTCAGGAAATTATTACCATCTAGAACAACATAACCATTTAGTTGATTGGAATCTTATCAATTAGATTCCAGCTATTACCCAATCCGAGTTGTGAAGCAATTTTTCCACTTTGAAATGTGATACGAATATGTTGTCAGATTGGAAGATAGATGCGACCTTCTGAGTAAATTATCGCAGCGGATTACGACGCTGCGCCCAATCGATTATCGAACCATCATATAGTCTCACGTTATTAAACCCAGCCTCTCTCAGTTGCAAATAGGTATGAGAAGCCCTTGTTCCAGAGTGACAGTAACATACAACTTCCTTATTTTTCGTAATCCCATTATTTTCAAATTCACGTATTAGCTCGTCCCGATCCTTAATCATTTTCCCATTATTTCCTATACCTTCTTCCCAATTATGTAAGATAGATCCTGGGATCCTTGCTTGGAAGTGTTCCTGCGGTGTTCTTGCATCCAGTATTATTATTTCGCCCGTATGCATTCTATCTTTGATTGTTTGCTCATCTGCCCTAATGGAAGAATTTATCCGAGAAGAGAAGTGCGCATCATTTGGGGTAGTATAGGTTGGAATTTGCTTGCTAGTTGCCAATCCAACTTTCATCCATTCGCTGAATCCAATTTCTAGGAGCTTGACATTCGGGTGCCCATGGTAAAGTAGGCTCCAAACTACTCTTGCTGCCGACGGGTCGGTATTCTCACCATATACTACGACTGCCTTTGAGTTGTCGATGCGAAATTGAGTGAAAACCTCTTCAGCTGTCCTAGAATCGATCACTAGATTAGCCCCATTATCAGCAACTGAAACAAGGCTTTCAATACCTATCGGCAGGGCATTCTCAATATGTCCAAACCTGTATAACATCTTTCCCCTTGCGTCTAAAACAACTACTTTAGGGTCGTCTAAGTGCGCTGACAGCCAGTCATAATCTTCCGTTACTATCATAATTTATCCATTCACATTGAATTAAACCTCATATGAATCATAATTTCGTCCTTTAACCAAATTTCTTTATCTGTTAAAAAGTCTATTTAAGATCTGCGTAAAATTTCGTGCTAGGGAAGCATAATCTATGCCTTTATCTTAGCTTTACGGATGCCAGTATGCCTCCATAGTAGGTATCTCTCTTTGCACCGAAGCAATTCATGAATATGATCTCTTTTGTCAGAGATTACGAGGATATAGCCTAATTTAGATTTTCGGGATGCATAAATTTTACTTCTTTAAGGGGATATTCTTAAAGACACGAACAGATAAGTCATGATAATTTATGGTCTTCTATTTGGAAAAAACATCTAAACCATCCACTTGCTAGTTTAGCAACTTCTTCGAGTGCGCCCGGTTCTTCAAAGAGGTGGGATGCATTCGCAACTATCGCCATCTTCTTTTTTTCTGAAGAAATATCTCGTAATGCATTTCTGTTCCAGTCTATCACCTGTGAAAAATCATTACTCCCTACGATGAAAAGCGTGGGAATTCTGACTTTGTTCAAATCATTTCTTTGAACAAGGTCTGGCCTTCCAGAACGTGATACTATTGCAGCGACAAAATTGGATACACTGCTGGTTGCCGTTGCAATAAGGGCAGCTGCTGTGCCTGTACTTGCTCCAAAGTAACCTAGTAAAAGGCCTCGAGTATTTGGATTTCGGGTTACCCATTCAGTTATCGAAAACAAACGGCTTGCTAAGAGCCGAATATTGAATTTATTCAATAAAAAGCCCGAAATCTTATCCCGCTGCTTTTCCATGATGGTATCGCTCTCTTCTTCTTCAGGTGTGAGTAAATCTACCAATAAGGTAGCAAGTCCATCTCTATTCAACATTTCTGCCACGAATTTATTTCTAGGGCTATTCCGACCACTTCCGCTCCCGTGAGCAAATAAGATTATTCCTTTTGGCTTGCTTGGAACAGTAAGATCGCCTTGTTGCGTAATTGACTTCCCCAAGCTCGAGATCGGAATATACACAGATCCTTTAACAAGCTCTGTACTTGCTTCTTCCATTTGATCATCATTATTTGTGAGATCATTTTAAAAACGCTACTTTAGTCATTAAATGAGCTCGACACCTATGAATCTGGTAGAGCATGCATAGGAAATCTAAACTATAATGGATTCGTGGACATGTCCAATATAAATTCTGAATTACTATTTTCAAATTCCGACTTATCTTACGACTTGCTTGTGTTTGGACTCAACGAAGTTTCAATCATTAATGTCAAAATTCGTTCAATAGAAGTCTTGACAATAGATTTTGATATCCTCGCGGGGCAATAAATAATATTCTTTCGACTAATAATATTAAATATCCACTACTATGAACCACGAGAGAATGCCCTTTCAGAAAAGGGCCCGGACCCGACCTTCATTGCTTCTCAGAGGAAATTCGAGGTAATACCTGTAACGATCCAATTGGGGTTTAAACCAATTTCGGTCGCTTTATGCTAACTGCAAGAAGATCCAGGCAATGATTTCGTGTACTCCGTAATGATGAACAAGATGAATAATATTTCTTATAATTTGGCAGAAAATTTTTCTTTAGGTGAGTCTGTGACAGATATAGTCCTGCAGGGAGTAACCGATGGGCCGTGGTACCTGGGTGTCTTGTGGGCTAGGACATGTCGACATAGATAACATGAAAGGTTTGTAGGCCACATAGTAAATTTAAGGATGGCGCTGAAAGGGTGATTGTATAGGGAATGAATATATGCAAAGAGGCATGCAGCTAGCTATCGCCGCTAAGCCTAATTACAATTCGAGAGTATGAACTTCAGAAAAATGACAGATTTCTATTATGACCAGATGAGCTAGGCATAGTATGCATTCCAAGAGGTTACTAGGCCTGAGAGATTAACAATGGTAGATTAGCAATTAAAATAGGGTTCCCGGAGAAGGCCAGTATAATCAACATTAGTCCATTTAGCAGTGTATATTCATTTTGTTTCTCTAAATCACGGACTTTCAACCTTCGACTTGCCCTGACCTAGCGGAATGTATATTCCATCATCCTTTACTATCATTTCTAGCCTGGTACCCTTTGCCAAATTAAAGCCATCGACAACAGGCTTGGGCAATACTATTATCGAACTAGACCCCATCGATGTAATGGTCACAGTGTGTTTTGTCGGCATTACCTCTCACCTAATCATCTGCATGTATATTTAACTATTATCATGGATATATGTTCAGGCCTATATTGAAATATATATTTCTTAATGTGAGAACCTGGGCCGTGTTCAGCCTTGTTTTAATGCATGTTGATAATATGCGTTGAGTAGCCTTCGAACTAGTGGAAGCGGAAAGTTATACTTTAATTTGACAACTGTCTTGCGTAAAGCTGCTTCAGGTAAAGGATATATGAAATGCGTTAAACGAAGGTGATTTCGTTGGGCTATCCCTATTCGACCCCCGACAATTCAAATGTCATATTACGACTGGCGCAGAAGAAATCCGGCTTGACATATTCATCTTCAGTATTGGCTTATTATGTATTGGTTAGTTCAAGATAGACTCGATCCTCGAAAACATGTACGCACAACTATTCGTTTTATGAGCCCCATAGAGTATCTCCTAACAGCAACTATCAATTCAGTACACGCTATTAATTGGTAGCAAAATTGGTTGTCACTCTAAAATACTCGGGTGCAGAATCTGTCTCCTCATCACGGAAAACGAAATGGATGCACTTGGGGGGTCTGTTCCAAAAGAATTTATACCAACTATATGAGTCATCAAATGCTGAAGAGTAAAAATTTATCGAATAGAAAGAAATGATGATGATCTATGTACAAGGATCATTTTTTAAGGTATGTGGCATCCTGCGCCAGTCCATCCAGCTCTATATCCACCCTTCCAATCATTTGTATGAGCGGTACTAGCCCCATTGTACTTATGACCATCCCGGCAATCGGTTTTTCCTATTGTAAAGCCGTCACAATAGTTTTTTGTATGTTTTGAATTGTCACATTGTAAAGTTTTGCCTACTGAAGTATCGGCGGCTTTCACTACATGATCCGTAAGTAGTATCGGAGCCATGGACAAAGCAAATATGACAGCTGCTATGACAAATGCTGTTTTATTTGAACAAGACTTGCTCATTGATGGCATAAGAATCCAGTAGTACTTAAGGTTTGTTCCTATTTTAAGACAGTTTATTGCACAAATAATTCACCAAATCGGATTATCTTATATTATAATATTTATATCGTTCTTATTCTATCTGCATTTCTCCTCCCCAACACCAGCTAGTAAAAGATATTTCAATTCAGATTAACTTTCGGCGGTAATTTCTTAATATGCTTCAGACCTCGGCCTTGCTGTGCAGAATTCTCGAGAATTTATAGTCAAAGTAGATAATATCGGTTCATAGATAGAAG
>JBQCDO010000189.1:0-2494 GCA_051961195.1 Nitrososphaeraceae archaeon
GTCAGCAAGAATCTTTGTTGCAAGATAAAATCTATATACACTCAGAAAATCTACCTGTGTACAACCAACTTGCAGATATGAGATTCGATTCAAGCCAGCTGAAAGCGTTGCTTGATAAGGTCATAGATATTACAATCTCAAATGGCATAAACTATTGCTTGGCAGTAAATAAATTCATGAATGACGTAGAGACTCAGTATAATACTAAACTAGGGTTTGAACTCCAGATAGAAGAACTTAAATATGAAATTCAGGAGCTCGGAAAGGAACGAGAAAAGGAATTGCAGAGAGTAAAAGTCCAGTCCTACATAGGACCAGTCATCACTGGACTATTACAACGAGGATTAACTGAACATGATATCTTAAAGGTTGCAGATAGATGCCATAATGAAATATCAAATCGAACTTCCTATGTAGAAGTTCTGAGAAAAGGGATTATAAATTTTCTACAGAGTATCATGATGATTTGCGTGGAGAATGCGAGTCTGTATGCGCGTAGTAAAAAAAACAACTAGGAGTTATAAATTAACTAAGACTCCAATATGCAGCATCATTGGTAGAATCGGATAAATGGACTGACTAAACAAAGTTGTTTAAGTAGCATTGTTACTTATAGTATCAAAAATAAATCCATGGGCAATTGAATCATGGGTTCAAATCCCAAAAAAACAACAAGAAAGTCAGTTATGATGCAATATCCTTTACCAACTTTGTAAAGATGTTGCAAAGTCGAACACATGGAACGACTGCAGGGTAAATTTTGAAATGAGAAACTACCTCCCACATTCTATTGAAAGATTTTGATAACATTAGATGATTTAATTCAGATAGTATCTGAGTTTCTCTTTCGAAGCGTTGTTTACTTATTAGATTTATGTTGAGCTGCTTTAGTGCATAGCTCTTTTAGTCTGCTCTTTATCCACTATTTCATATAATGCTTCCAAACGCACTAGAACTAATTTTTCGTTTAATTGTGTATTTCAATTAAATTTGACTAGTCTATCATCATTTAACGGATAACATTGCTAATATGGTAGTGTAGATTATGATACGATAGACATTTTATAAGCCATCTCATCTACTGGTTTAGCTACATGTAGTAGCAATCATCATATAAAGATATTATGTATACAAATCATCAATATACTTTAAAAATGTAAGTTTCATTTACTAAGGCGCGCAGAGCTGCACATAGATAATGTTAAAAATAGAACAGAATTATTGCAGTGGTTCTGAGCTTAAACTAGAGATATTGGCTACCTGATTTATACAGATCTAGAAAAGATATTCGTTGAAAATCCTTCCAAAAGTTACATGAGTATAAGACGCTGAAAATAGAAATCTCTTAACTTGTAAGATCCTTATTAAGGCTCTATCCGTGCAAAATACAAATACTCAAGATAAAAGTAAATATTGTCAATTATATAATTAAAGATAAAACTAGTTTTTAATTTGCAAATTTCAGCAATATACAGCAGACAGTCTTTAATTCTTGAGGCTTATAGGCCAAAGTTTTTCTTATCTCCTTTTTAATTTTAGTCTGACTCTTTATTGATTACCGAAGGTACCATATGCAAACTGTCTCGTGGCAGATGTAATTCCCATGCCTGGTGGTAACTACTTAAATCAGATATGATGAATATAGATGATGAGGATGACAAACGAACAAAATAATTATATATATAACATAGAAAACCAGCGTTTTAACATAGAAAAATTCGTAATATACTTGAATAATCTATTAGCAACAGAAAATGTAGCAGAAAAAAGGCTACAATCACGAATACAAAGTACACTTATAGCTGAAGTCAGACAAATACTAGAATATCATTTAGAAGAAACAAGGAAACAACAAGATAGACTTAGGTATTTAATAACAAAGTTTGGAGGAACACCAACCAATGAAAAAGCACAGCTGCTTGGTTTGACTGCTCCATCCCTTATTCAAAAAGAGTTACAAAAGGTAATGACTGTTGCAGAAGTCGAGTTAAAGGAAATAGAGCAAGATGCAATATTAGAAAATGCTGAAATAATTGCTTATAATTTGCTACTACAAACTACAATAAAAATGAGTATTGATGATAACGTTAAGGAAGCAATACCAATCCTTAGACAAAGTCTTGAGGAGGAAGAAAAAATGAATAGGTGGCTTCAGGCTAAATTGCCTATAATATTTGCCAAATTGTGGCCAGAAATAGTATCACCTTCGTCAATGACAGCAGAACAAGCCGAAATAATTGACAATATTAAACAGACATTTACATGCGAAATTTGTGATGATGCTTTTTTTGATTCTCCTAAGGACTTGAAGCAGCATATCATCACAGTTCATAACCAAGATACAGCTAATCAAACGGCCAGGTAACAGGTATTATAACATTGGAGCTAATTTTATAGGTGTTGATTCTAAACCCTAATGGAGATCTATTAGAAAATTTGTCTATCGTAGTTGGAGATGAGTCTGAATATTTTCAGTTCTAGAATTAATCACAAT
>JBQCDO010000190.1:0-26821 GCA_051961195.1 Nitrososphaeraceae archaeon
GAGATGCGGGCATTCTTTCCAAGACAAGAAAGCACCACCTTGTCGATGTCATCTAACAAGAGCATACGCAGTAGTACCGTTTAGTATTATAATAACTTGCGATAGGCTACTATCCGGCAAAAATAATCAAGATCAGTCCGCTTTATTTTCAACTTCAGGAACTTATTTAAGATCAGAATTAAGTCAGTAACAATTTAACAGAACAAAGAATACTTAATATAATTTTATCAAATCTGAGAATCCTATATAAACTCATTAACATAATTATCACCAGAATGTACAGGATTGATTGGCTAACCTGTAACCGGTGTCATGCATCGTTCTACCTAAGAAAAGACCTGCAAATGCAAAAGGACTCTTTGGTATGTCCTGATTGCTTTTTAGAAGAATATGAATTAAAATGAGGTTAACTAAGTGACGATTTATCCCTATAACAGTCTCATCAGATAGCTTTCTTATTTTTTGGGAATTCTTTGGAATAGGCTCGCGTGAGCCAGGTAGGGGGGTTACGATTGTAGTAAGTGCTACCATTATGATTATTGCCTTATCGATATCATATGTTAAAGCACCTGACGTTATACCCACCGCTGTCACAATAAGTCCAGCCTCTCCACTCGATATTGTTCCTGTACCTACTTTCGTAGACCTGGTTTGTCTCTTAAAATAGAATTGATGCAACTAGTACAACAGCGCCTACAAGCAATGCACAAAATAATCCCAATATCTTTAAGACTAGAAACACGATATTTGTAATCTCAGTTGTCATTGTTCTTGTTCCGAACTATAGTCGTTACTAGTGACAGTACTGCAATTGATAGTAGATCGTCTACTATCGTAGCTCCAAGTATTAATCTAGCACCTTTCAATTGCATTTCCCTAATTCTGCTGGCAGTTGAATCGATATGACTATACTCGTAGCAGTTGGTGTGGTAGCAACAAGCATTGATTCTAGATTCTAGTGCTTGTAGTCCAAATGGGGAGAAAAGAAATACGCCATGAAGAATGGACGATAACACCTTTAGAGCCTGCTGTAAATGAGACAGACGCGCCTCTTAAAATCCTCTGGAGTAATTTCTAGCCCTGCTTTAACCAGATTACTATAGCATATAATTCGCCAATATGCTTGATAGTTTCATCAAGATTAACTATGATCTTTCCCCCAGATAATATAAAGAGGATCTAATGCAAATGGACCTAGATTATACCAGCAAGTATTATCTAACACGACTGGTAGTTTTAATCTATGAAAAATCTCAGCAAATACATTAGAAGTAAATAATAATGTACCTAATGAAATTACTATATGTAAAAATGCACTATCCTATATTATTCCTGTCATAATCTGTCAATATTATAGCTAATTCGGATTCGGACTTGCTTATGGCACTTTGGCTTTAGTGCTGTTGTCTCTACTCCCTCGTCATAATTGACTTTTGCAATTACCACACGAGTGTCTAATTGTTTTCATCTATTCTTATATCATAACGACATGCGTTACTAATTTTTTCCTGATATTGAGGACATGTAGTATTATCACACTTACCACAACTATCTAAACATCTAGATGCTGTCGAGGAATTAAACTAGCAAATCTTCTCCTATCCAGCTAGTTACTATGTTAGCTGTACTTACAGTGTTCTTACTAGTATTTTAAAAATTAAACAGGTCACCAAAAAATCCCCTCCTTCTCCATGTATTATCATTATAATTGTCATCATACCCTTCATCGTTGTAATGGTATTTGTTATAATGTTCGTCTTCGTAACTACTTTGGATTTGGGCTATTTTGTCTATCTCTCCTCTATCTAACCATACTCCCTTGCAAGAAGGACAGTAATCAATAAGTGCCTCGTACTTTCGCATTAGCTGCATTAGAGTTGAACATTTTGGACATTGCATATCTGAATATATATCGCCTCTCTTGTCATTATGTAGAGATAACGTGTCATTTAAGATTAGTGGTTGCGTTACTTTACATAGTTCTACTAGTAAGATAGATTATGTTTATACAACCATAGTTCTTATCTGAAATAGATTAGTGTTTTGAATAATGGGGTATTTAGTTGTTGTATATTCCATTTAATTAAATGGTATATAACAATGCAATACACTGAAAACATATTGTCGGTTTGTTACGCACGATCCTTAACTAGAAAAAGATTTAGACATGCAGTAGAAAGTTATGGACAGTTCATGATTTTAAGACTTGGCTCATAGTTATTATGCTAATAACAGATGTGTATAGCAGAGTCAACTTGCCGAAATAATGAGCCCTCCAATAGCTACAGCAGGCCTTCTGTATATTGGTATATCAGCATATTAGGTACCTTGGAGGCAGAACTATACAAGAAAATGATTATGGCAAGATACAAGAAGATAAGATTTCAGTTTCAGACCCAATAATATCAGTACCAGAACATGATACCATAGGAAATATCAATTCTAGACCATAAATAAATACCCACCGCCGTACCACTAATAACAATCTTCTTTACAATTATCCAAGCCTTCCCGAGTTAATTTAATGTCTTCTAGTGTATCTCTTTCAATGAACCCTTTTTGTATTAGATGTTGTACAATTTCATTTGTTGCTTGATATCCATATGATGGTCGTTCATATGCTTCGGGACTGACATTTTTAAAAAAAACCTCAATAGCTTTTACACTATTGTCCAGATTACCATGGGTCATTAAGTACATTCCGCAAAGAAACTTTTTGGAGTATCTTTGCAGCTCTCCTGATGTAAATATTCCCTGCAAATGAAGTCTTATTACGTCATATCTAAGACAGATAAATAACTTTTACATTTAATAATAAAAATTATTTAATAAATGCTAAAAGTAAGAGGATAATGTACGTTCTAGTGACATTTTATAGGTTAGAAAAGAGCTACTGAGACAACAGCAGATCGATCCATCTATTTAAAGAATATGGAATAAACCAAATCTGCATTTTGACGGTTTGAGTAAGCCATCATACTTCAGGTTGCATCATCTAGACTTCTTTACGTTACTTACCATATTATCCGTAAAGGATATTCGGAAATTGAAATTTGTGACTCGTCATCAGCCCGAGGTTAATTCCAAACAACCTCTGCCATGCCATGTCGTATATAACATATCATATGACGCCGTCGTCCGTTTGCAGCAGCAAGTTTTCATATGAAATTGGGGTTTACATGATATTTACATGATATCGTTATAAAAATAGATTTGACGTATAGATCAGTACAGGACAAGACAGCAATTAGCACTGGTAGAATAGGCTAAGATTCATTTGATTGTTCTAGCCAAGTTTGTCTCCAATTGTACGAGTGCATTCCAACTCAATAATCTGGAGATTAACTCCTATCAGCATAAATAAATTAGCTTATTGGTCCAAGGAGTAAGCTAACCTACCAGAACCAACCTCTACCTAGAATAGAGATAATATTGCGGTAAAAGATGGTTAGGATTTGCGAATATGCGTTTTTATCTTTTCCACTAAATCTGGCTTCATTATATCTTCTTCCTTGTAACCATGATCTTTAACTGCATGCTGACCTGCATCTTTCATTAGGTCTTCCTCAGTTTCGCCCTTCGCAACAAAATCGCAGTCACATCCCACTTCACGGCATGATACTGTTAACATTGACTATACATAGCAATCAGCCCTAATAAACTTAAATTGTTTTGGCATTTATCCACCACAGGCTGCCAGCGCTATTACATTTTCACGTTCCGTTCTTAATATCTCTTGTATGGCTAGGTGTAGGAATAAGACAGTGGTTTGTGCTTTCAAAGTGGAGTAGACGGTATGAGCGGTATAGGGAGTTACAGAGAAAAATTGACCAGAAATTGGACTACAATGATGATAGAGGCGATAAAGATAGAGGGATATAGGCAACAATGACATCTCTTTGTAGTAATAGTACAATAAGCAAAAAGCCAGCATGCAGGAAGGATTAATTGAAGCAATGAGGTTTGGTATAGAAGAAGGTAACCTGTGTGACTATTTGCTAGAAATTGTAGGTAGCGAAGACGGTAAAAGATTAATCCTTCTCTCCTCGCTCCACTCTCGCCCGACCTTAAAGACAATGACCCGTATTTGCTTATTCTAGATGCAGGTATCATAGTTACATATTTTTTGTGAAATGACACTGAATCTTATGTAGCTGAACATGCATGCAAAACCTTGTGAATATCTGTGGTTAGTATCGTCATTCAATTTTTTATTGTTTAGCATCTGGTCGCCAATGTATTTTTTCTTTAACTCCTTGCTTTGAGGATCTTTCCACTAAGCATAGTATTAAGATACGTGCTTTAGTTCGCACATCTCTTTTCAGACCTTGATATGCCCTTTTTAGTTGCATTACCTGTATTGGCAGGTGCAGTTTATTCATCTCAACCTAGATCGTGCCAATTGTTTAAGTTATTCTATATTGTAGAAATCAGTTCTTTATGCTACATCATTCTCAATGCATTATAATAAGAACTGGTACATACGCCTCCCGATGATTTTCCAAAATTTATAACTCATGATGTGAGGATAGGTAGGAGTTGTTGAATAGAATGCAACTGAAAACAATAGTAATTATATCATATAGTTTGAATATGTGTCATGTATTTGGGAATACATAGAGCTCTAGTATTTCAAGGAGGGGGTTCACTTGGAGCGTACGAAGCTGGGGCCTACAAAAGTATCAATGAGGAACTTTCAGGATTCTTCAGAAAAGAAGGGAGGGAAAACGAACCAACATTTCACATAGTCGCTGGGACCTCGATTGGGGCTATAAATTCTGCTATATTGGTAAGCTTTGTAAAGGAAAATAAAACGTGGGAAGGATCAGGCGAAAGATTAGTAGATTTTTGGGAATATGTATCTAAACAATCATCGGTTGATAGCATGCCCTATTTCACACATTATTGGGATTCTTGGCGTAGAGTAAATAAACATATTGCATCAGGGGAAGCTGCTAGAAGATATTTTAGTACTAAGGAATTTATTTTTAAAGGAGTTCCTAATGTATTTATACCAAAGACGCCTTTACCAGACACTAGATTTTTTGATCCTTCAAATACGTGGTATGTCTATGATAATAAACCATTAAAGGCAAGCTTGGAAAGGTTCACAAAGTTTCCTATTTCAACGAGCTTCGAAAATGATGAACCACGACTCTTGTTGGTTGCCGTAGATGTACAGGAAGCTACTGCAGTGGTTTTTGATAGTTACGAAAAAGAAGATGGAACAAGGAAGTCAGAATATGGCAAATATGGTAGAATGAGATCAGACGGTTCTGCAATCGATTCAGAGAATAATGAAGGATTTGAACACGTTATAAGATATAATAATGGAATAACAGCAGACTTCGTATTAGCAAGTTGTTCGGTTCCAGTAAATTATGATTATACGAGACTAAATGTTGAAAACCACACATTGGACTTACGAAAGCCAGGCCACAACACACAGGCCGAGAGTAATAATGGGCCCTCTTCAAACGTCAGTAACAGCTTGCGCTTCTTCTGGGATGGTGGTCTACTAGCTAATACACCTTTAAGGCAGACCATCCTTGCTCATAGACATTATTGGTTTAAAGTAAAGAAATTGGAAGACAACATACCCAGACTAAAATTTGGTATAATAAATCTTCATCCGGCTAAACAAGAATATGTTCCTTCTGATTACGATAGTGTTGTTGATAGGAAGAACGATATAATATATCATGATAGAACAGAATTTGATGAATTTGTTGCTGTTCTCGTATCAGATTACGCAATGCTCGCTAAGTCTCTAATTAAGCTGGTCGAGGACAATGGTGCAAGCAAAGAAGCATTGGAAAAGATTTTGAAGGAGAAAACTAATGCTGTTTTTCTTGCTACTGGTAAGCATGGATTATATGGCGATTTGCTAAAGGGTAGAGTTGATGTTGATTTTGTTGCTCGTTTGGAGCGAAAGAACGATAGTCATACTATTTCAAATAAAACATTTGACTTTTCAAAGACTACGATCCAACAGCTAATCCAAGATGGATATGAAGAGACCAAGGAACAGATGAAACAAATTCTCGCCGATTTAAAAAAAGAACTGTCTGACACATAGTGATTTAGTCTGCATCGCAGTAGCCTACACACATCATTTTTCAGGAACTAGTACATTATTAAGGATGGACAAATAGATAGTTGATTTTAGAAGAGTCTACTTCACTGAGACAGAATCTGATGTAGAGATACTCTTGTTCCTATACTAGATGTTCCATTCGATAGGCTAGCGTTTACTCCTTTTCTGTTTATCATAAACAAAAAAATTTGTAGGTTAATGATTAGCCAGTAGTTAGGCTTGACAATCTTTATCCAAGGTTGTGCAGTTTCGTTATATGGTCATTTGTTATATTAGAATCGACATAAAAGCGCTGGTACAGTAATTGAAGGCCTCTTGATTAGAACGCTGCTAGAAAGTGTGTTCAAATTCTTGAATACATTACGTTTTTTGCAAATTACGGCATGCGGATATAGTTGGGGGCGAGTACTTTTTACTTACAAGTTCCACTTATGTACCATAAATTGTACCCTTACATTAACATTCTTCGAGAATTTCAAAATATCCTACATATGGAGGGTGATATCTGAACCAAAAATATAGAATAAACCATCGCGGGATCCTATAAACATCATATTATTTGCAATGGCTGCTGAAGAGTCCACCATATTCATTGTTGGAAATTTCCAGGTTTGTTTTCCACTATTGATATCTAACCCGTAAATATAAGAGTCGAGCGAACCGAAAAACATTACAGCATCAAATTCCGATATGGCTGGAGATGACCATATTTTATCCCCTGTTTCAAAATTCCATACCACTGAGCCATCTTTGACCTGAAAACAATATATGTTATTATTAGATGTTGCAAAGAATGCCTTATCCTTTATCGTAGCAGGGGAAGCCATTACAGGTTTTGTTATCTGTTTACTCCATCTTATCTTTCCTGTAGATTGATTCAAACAAAACAGTCCTCCATTATAAGTTCCAATGAATAGTAATTGGTATTCCTCATCGAAAGATAAACACGGTGACGAAGATCTAACCTTGCCATTCAACCTTGTTTTCCATAGCAGTTTTCCATCTATATCTAAACAATAGAGGAATCCATCATCAGACCCTATAAATATTTCATTTCCGTTAAATGATGGAGATGACCATACCTCTCCACCGGTTTCAAACTTCCATCTTACATCCCCACTGCGTCCTTCGAGAGCATAGACAGCATTATCTATGGAACCCACAACTAACATCACGTCATCGACCAAACATGGAGAAGAAAAAACTGGACCAGGAATTTCATATCTCCAAATCTCTTTCCCATTATTCGTATCGATTCCAAACACAAAATCTTTTCCTATTCGAGATGTACCGTCAATCCAAGAATCATTGGTAGCAGTCACCAAAATATTATCGTAAATTAAGGGCGACGAAACTAAAGGACTTTTAATGTCTAAATGCCATTTTCTTTGATTTTTGACAGGATTTAATGCAAGAATTTGCCCTGTTATAGTTAAAACATATAATGTCCCTTGTGCAAATATAGGAGATGAGACAATCGGTCCGACTTCTGTTACCCATGAAAGCGAAGGTTTGCGATGTATCCTCGAAGAGGATGCTCCTGTCCGCATGGAGTTTCCTCTGAACATCTTCCATGACTCCTTATCGGATATTCCCAATGGTTCTTTACAGTCCAATATTCTTAACTCTCAATATCCTATAAGAATACTTTGCCAAAGAACATTTACGCAGAAGATTAATCTAACAGTCTAACCGTGGGGTCGCATACATTTACTTAACATATAATACCAAATAGCAAAGTGAAAGGCACTTGTCAATGTGAACTGATTTTCAACAAACTTCCGCATCATGTTGTACACAAACAGCCTTAACTCGATACATGACGGTCAAAGGTGGAATATGCAAGAAAAGAATACGAGAATATCACGCCAATTTAGAAATGATCATCCTTTCAGTAGAGCTCTAGTTACTAGCAATGCCAATCCTGCAATCGCGGCGCTAGCCGGGATGGTTATGATCCATGCATAAACAATCCGTTTACCAATCCCCCATCTGACTGCAGACAATCGCTTAGATGCTCCTGCTCCCATAATAGCTCCAGATATCGCATGGGTGGTGCTTACTGGTATTCCTAGCCAAGCCATTGAAGTAAGTATTACTCCTCCGCCTGTTTCAGCACAAAATCCTTGAAATGATTTTAGAGTGGTAAGCGAAAAGGCCATTGTCTTTATAATTCGCCATCCTCCAAAGAAAGTTCCTAATGCAATAGCTGCAGCTGAAACTAGAACTACAGAAACAGGAACAACAAATTCTTTTGAATCTAATAGCCCTGACGAGATTAATAGAGCAGTGATCACACCCATAGTTTTTTGGCCATCATTCGCACCGTGAGTTAGAGAAAAGAATGCAGACGATCCTATCTGCAATTTTCCGAACAGTTTATTTATAACTGATGGCCTGTTCCTTCGAAAAACCAACATAATACTTATTGTCAGTACAAAAGCAATTACAAAACCCAGCACTGGTGAAACTACCATAAATGTCAATGTTTTTTCAACTCCTGGAAAAACGATCGCTTTTGTACCACCTGCCACTAATCCCGCGCCAATTAGGCCACCGATCAAAGCATGGCTACTCGATGATGGAAGGCCAAAGTACCACGTAATTAAATTCCAGCTAATTGCTCCTACTAGCGCCGCTATGATTACGTATACTGTTGAAAATTCTGGCTGTATAATCCCTTTACCAACAGTAGCTGCTACTGCTGTTCCAAAAATGAATGGTCCAATAAAATTTGCTATGGCAGCCATGCTTACGGCATATAACGGCCTTAATACACGAGTTCCTACAACGGTGGCTATAGAGTTAGCAGAATCATGGAATCCATTTATAAAATCAAAAAATAGAGCGACGACTATCGTTCCATAGACTAGGAATAAATTCTCGGTCATTTCCGTTTTAATTTTTTAGTAATGTTTATGTCCTCGGTTGTCAAGTTCGTTATGTGTATTTACTTCTCTTAGCCATATTTTAGGGCAATATCCTCTATTGTATCTGAGACATCAGCGGTCCTATCTATAGCCCCTTCTAAAGTCTCGTAAATTTCCTTTTGTTTTATAATATTTATGGCATCTTGCTCATTTTCAAAAAGGTCTGCGATTGCAGTTCTATAGAGCTTGTCTCCTTCATGCTCGAAGCCAGTTATCCGAGCAGAATGTTCAATCAGATCCTGAGCGTTCTTAAATTTTTTCAGCATTACAACCACAAAATGGATCTCTTTAGATGCGGAATGAAGTACATTGGCCATTTCTAGCATTTTTGGTGTTGGCTTATGAATTTTGTATAGCACAAATCTGTCTGCAGTCCCATCAGCATAATCTAATACCTCATCGATAGCGCCTGTTAGTTTTGAGATATCTTCTCGATCGAAAGGCGTAACAAACGTTTTGTCGAGAATATCAAATATGTTGTGAGCAATCTTGTCTCCACTGTGTTCTAAATCCTTTATGGCAGACATGCGTTCGTTAATGTTATCATAGGCAGCAATGAGTTCAACCAAAGCCCCCGTTGCTTTTATTAAATTGGAAGACTGCTTTTCAAGTATATCAATAATTGCTTTATCGTTAGATTTTAACCATGAAAACCAATGGAATGTGCTGTTCATTTGATTTATGTTCATTGGGAGGAACTAAATAATATGCATTATCTAAATATTGATGTTTTAAGATAGATAAAATTAGATTGTTGACATGATTTAATCCCAGTTTTCAGAAAGTGCATTTATATAAATCAACTACTAAACATTAATGACTAAACTCGGCTTTGTGTATAAAAAGAGGCAGTAAGAGATAAAGTATCTATTTTTTATAAATTATACACCAAATTCGGAAAGACTATTATAATATCATAAATTCTCTAGTGATGAGAAAATAGCACATGTTTAAACAATACGGCAAGAAGATATTCTTTCATAGCAAAGCAACAATTGTATCTAAACGATCGTCATGAGAGATATTAAAGAGGAAATTACTGCCATTAAGGTAGACAATAGTTCACAAAACATGTTTGCTGTCCTATATTTTAAATCTATACTTTAAAACTATATCATGAACTTCCTCCTTCAACAAGTGGGTGTACATCGTATTTGCAGGCTTGCTGGTTCTTGAGACTGTGCCGTCAAATTCGTTCTGCATTCAAGGAATGTATAATAAGAAATTAAATGATGTCTGTGTTTCCTCCTCCAAAGATCAGACACGTCATCCTAATGTACAGCATTTGTTACGATTCATAATACGACAGTACCATGGCTAGATTTATAGGATGCTTGATTACTAGTGTTCATAAGAGCCGTGTTGGCTAGTAAAACCAGCAGTTAGTTATAACGAGTGAACCTTTGCAGAATAGCTATATAGGGAGTTGAACATCAGTGTTCATTGTGATTGGTAAGGACAGCAAGTAGAGGTAAGGATAGTAAGTAGAGGTAAAGATAGTACGTAGATAGAGAAATATAGTGCGCATTAAAACCTTATTACTCACCATACTGTACTTACCTATAACACTAGATTGGAATCAGCCTACTTACCACACACAGGAACAAACAAAAAGCAACGCATATGGGCGCTAGTATCAGATGGCAAATATTCCTCAGATCAGATAGCTTCAATGGTTGGTACTAGTAAAGAATATGTCTGGAAGGAGACAAGTAGATGTAGAAAGTCTACAATAGCAACTGGTCTTGTTCTTAGTAGGAAGACCACACAGCTATCAAAAAGAAAGGATGAGACATCCATCCTTCTTCAAGGAGTCGACCAGATCGGAGGAAATGGTACTAAAGATATTTCCGTATCGAATAGTCGAGTTCGAATGACACCAGCCGACAGTTTTCATCTTGATAGTAAACCAGATCGATTCTTAAATACCATAAAAAAGGAGTCAGAAGACCTGAAGATATTGTATGGTGAGTTCAAGGCAGGAAAAAAGCCAGTTGATGTAATTGCAGAATACGGTTATAATCCAGATGTTGTGGAATTCGAATATCAAAGGTTTATGAGGCTATCAGGTAAAGACTTTGATGCTCTCTTGAAATACATCGTAATCGATTGTAATAAATATTTTGCACCGAAGGGGCTTCTCATAGATAGGTACTATGGAGAGGGCCAACTGCAGAACGAGGATATTTATGACCTTCTAATGCTAAAACGTGAGCATGAATGGCTATCAAGGTTAGATCTGTCGATGTTCGATCCATCAGAAACTTTGCTGAATAACGTTGTTAAGTTGAAATGTAGTTCCTGCAATACACCAATACCCGGTGCTTTATTGGGAGCCACGTATGACATCGGCATAAGCATACGTAATCAGTATATTAATCTCAGGTGTTTAAGATGCACAGATCCTATAAGTTTCGACAAACTTTATGAGAACGCGTTTGAAAGGCTTCCTCATCGCTAGTAGTACGCTATATTAGACCTGGCAAACAATGTAGTTTTAAGCATAATGTCAACTATTAGATATTGTTATGATAACGATCGTATAGACTATGTATTGATAGATTAAATCAACATGAATAACCAATGCATTGTAAATGCATTAACCACTCAAAATAAAAATTGTCAAAGTATAGATAGGTTAGATATACCTCTAGAGACAGAAAGACCTCTTGTCAGCGACTTCGATACTAGAGTCAGCAGAACTAAGGTAATGCGCTAGTGAACGAGTAAATGGAATTGTGCTTGACAATCTCTATAACAATATATCGAAGAGATAAAGGATGATCCAAAATCGATAGAATTGATACACCGGTTGTCCAATTTTTAGGATAGTAATAATAACAAGAACAATAAGTAGCGGGTCGTGAATTATTATTTAGGGTAGCAACAATTGGTAAACTATCTTGTATGGATGACCTAGGTAATCCATTATACCTTGTTGTAGTGATTTATGCCATTGGATCTACATTCTAAAACATAAATTATGTAATTTGTTCTACTATCCACTCTTTGAACTTTATAATTGCAAATGCTTCAGATTGCCTGATAAAAGCAGGCTCTTTTATTCTCCATTCAGCTTGGGGAATAGAATCAAAAAACTCTTGCAGACACAAAGTAAATCTGAAGCGTAGATTTCTTGGATTTTCAGTTATTCCGTAATGATATAAAATATTACTAATCTTTCCGAATGCACTATCATAATCTCTTTTAAATGATGGCATTTCAAAAACCTGATACAATATTGAAGTTATTGCATCCAAATCCCCACGTATGGTAATCAGATTTTATTCACTAATTAGACTTCACTTCTTATCTAATTATGTATTTGTCAATATATAGATAGTTAAACATTTTCAGCTATAATCGGCCTTGCCAATTACATTTGCTCTAACTTTAGCAATAATTAGCCGATTTTCCTTGTAAAACAATACAATCCATTCTCTTTTATTTGACCGATAATAGTTAGTATCAGTTAGAACAGTTCACCCTGATATTCGACATCGCTAAAATCTAAGGTATTGTTATATGCCGTTTCTCTTAACATATTAATAGTCTTCGACGAAAAGTCAAATATCTTATTTGATATAATGTGTTCATCATTTTTGCGGTTTATCCGTACTATTTTGCCTATTTCATATTGTCCGACGAGTATATCTGAATATTTTCTACTTCTAAAGGCCAGACCATGATTCATAGTCTTTCTGTCTAATAAGGCATTTATGACGTCGTCTTTTACACCATTATCTTTTGCAATCTTGATTAGCTCTCTTGCTAGATCTACGTAGTCAGATACTAGTAATAGGACCTGTTCGTCACGTCCTGTTCTGTCAGAAAAGGTTATGTCGCCATTTCTATTTACGATACCATCACGGTCCCATGGAATCCTGTCTTGCTTAACTGGATGGACATTTACCAATGCTATATTCAATCTTGGAACAGTGTGTTTGAAACCCTTTCTCTTCAGCCAATATTGCCGGTGTAGCAGAACGACCTGCGATAGAGGAGTATTACTCATTATTCCGCCGTCCCAAAAGTACCGGATGCTTTTCTCGTAGTTAGATTTAGCGCTATTATAGCTTTCAACTTCTAAAGTGCTGTAGCCATAGTTAAGTGGTACAGATGCGCTTGCAATAACATGATCAGCTGTGATCCCGTCGTTGTACCTTATAACATGCGTGAATCCTACTTCTTTTCCATCTTGTACATTATATTTTCCATACTCAGATTTTCTGGTACCGTCTTCCTTTTCGTAACTATCAAATACTACAGTCGCACCTTCCGCTACATCAACACTAACTAGGATGAGTCTTGGTTTAGTCAACGAATCTCTTTCGTCAAAAGTTGTCGCTATTGGAAACTTGGCGAACCTCTCTAAGCTTCTCTTTAGTGGACCACTGTCAAAACGATACCATATATTTTGGGGATCAAAAAATTTAGTATCGAGTTGTGGTGTCAAAGGGGAAAAAACAGTAGGTACTCCTGTAACCGAAAACTCTTTTGTAGAATAATATCGCCTCGCAGCTTCTCCAGTGGCTATGCCGTGATCAATATTATTGTGTAAGTAATCCCACCAGTTTATAAAACCAGGAATACAATCCAATAATGATTCCTTTGATAAATATTCCCAGAATTCTACTAATCTTTCAGAAGAGCCCTCCCATGTATTATTTTCCATCACATAGCTCACGATTACAGCTGAATTTATAGCCCCGATCGAAGTCCCAGCGACAATATCTAAGAACGGTTTACCTTTAAACCCCCTTTCCTTATCCTTTTTGGTGACTATTTCATACAATGCCTGATATGCTCCTGCTTCATATGCTCCAAGTGAACCCCCTCCTTGTAGGACTAATACTCTTTGGAAATCTGGTACATCCTTCATGTATTATCTAAATATGTCAATTGAGAACTTATTATGTTTGACTATTTGACACCTTTGAGAGGCGGTTTCAAAGATATCCAATCTCTCCTGGATCCTGATCTGAATAGATCTATGTTGTTGTCTTCAGAGTCTACTGAACGCATTGTGTAATTTTGCTTTTGTAATGCTAGAGATCACAGCTAGACACAGATACCTGATAGTGATGCAACTAATGCTTTAGCTTTTCTCAGAAATTTAAAAGTTCCCGTAATGGATGTCAATGAAAATCAAATGTTCGGCATATGGACATCAAACCTTTATCATTTTTCTGGACTTTGATCGGGTTTCAATAAATAAATACTAAATCTGCTGGCTCGATTTTTGGCAACAACTTGAAATTGAACACGTATTGGACTGGCTAATTGGCTTCATGCATCAGCAATGGCGTTGCAATGATGGTGTCACACATACGCCAACTAAGTGAGAGCATCGAGTTTTGGGACATTCTTTGATGGTTGGATAACCATGCATGCACAACTTACGCGTGGGAGGATTCAATGATTTTATATATTTTAACTTCTGTGGTATAGTAACGCTTTAACTTGTTATTTCATTTATGATTTTTATCAGCCCTTCATTTTCAATTGGCTTTCTAATAAATTGATTTTCCTTTAGTCCACTTAACCACATCTGTAACTTCTCTACTATTAAATTGGCCAGCTTACGCTCGCTTCAGGAAAATTACTAACGATGCTATGTGAAAACTTTTTTTTAACTACAAATATTTGTTTTATCAAAAGTGTTCATAATAATTACCATGATGCGTATGTCGTCTTCAAAAGGCGGCCAGTATGCCTATATAACTAAGGCCGTCCTTGTTGTTGTTGATCCTTATGATGTAATGCACCTATCAATTTCCTCTCGGCTATCAAAAGGAATAAAATTATGGCAGCAGGGATTAAGAGAAGGAGAGAAATGAAGAAAAACGGCTCATTAGCCCTATAAATTAGTATGGGGCTTCCCAATAGTATTCCGATCTGGTAAACCGCAATAAGTGTAATAACGGGAATAATTAGTGCCCAGATCATTGCTTTAAAATATCTACTTGTTTGTTTATCTGTTGCCTTAAGGGTAAGTCTCAATCCATAGATAAGCAAAGATATACCCAAAAGGAAGACGCCTAAAGCCGCGAATTGACCCTGTGTAGCTGTTTTGCTAAATTCTTGGCCCATACTCTTAAGTAGCTGAACCTCTTCAGACGTCAACCTTTTAATGTCTTTTATGTCAGATGATTGATTTGAGGTTAGACTTTTTTGCAGTGGCATCTCATGTATCAAATTACTCGTGCTGTTAACCTGATGAGAGGCTGCGAATGCTGGTATTGATATAGAGATTACTAAATAGCACACAAATATCATGTTAAAAACGACAAGTGTAGAGAGAAACAACAATTGAGTAACTCTAATTCTAATAGAAATCACTTGTTGCTGCGAATTCAAAGATATTTTATCTTCTCTTTATCACTTTCTATTATTTGTTCTGCTGTATGCTGCTTTGTAGCGTATTACAATAATGCCATAAATTAACTTGTACTTGAACGAAAAATAAATACGCGTAAATAAAGTATTAAGGTCTACAGCAATTTACTATCGATCCGTGAATGCTGAAAAAAGAAAAAATGTGAATATCCTAAGAGCAGCAGAATTAGTCTAGTACAAATTATCTTTTCTCATCATTCTTCGCTATTCTTAGCGCTGCTCTTTTTCTTCTTCAGATGGGAAACGCAATGCTTAATCCTACGATGTTGCAAAGTTTACTAAAACAGGCGACTAATCAATATGTCTTAAGGACTCAAGTGCAGGAGATCATACAGTCAAAATATAGCATGACCGACGGAAAACTTGTGGGAATACTTCCAGATCCCCTGCTTTGAAAACATGAGATGTTGTTGTTAATCAGGAAGGCCATGGCGGGAACAATGACGATCCAAATACCACGATTGGCCCTCGATGCCAAAAACGCACAAGGTCTGGATGTAGTCTTAAAGATCACAATAGAGGGATACGTAGGCAGCTAGAAAGAAATCGAAAGCCAGATAGGAAATGATTGAATGTAAACTTCACAATTTGATTTATATGTAGCGGTCTTTTTACATAATTCTTAGACACATTCTTTGTGAGGCTGAAAGACTATCCTTTTATCATCTTTCTCTAGCTTTGTTACCTGGTCTATTGAGGACTCTATCTCAATTTCTTGGCCTACCTTTTCTTCCATATAATCTTGAAAATCTTTGATATCATAGAGTTCAGTATAGGATCTTCCAGATTCCATTAAGCCGATATCGTGTCTGTTTAAAGTCCTAAAACCTACAGGTGTCTTAAATGCGATTCCAATAATATAGTCTATAAACCAAACCTCCTGATCCTCAACTATGTAAACATATTCTGCATTAGAATCCGTGGCTGTACCTTGTGGCTGGCTTGTTTTTTTTGCCTCTGTGTGGATTGTGTGCATTTGTATCGAGTGTATATATGCAATCCAGCCAGTTAAAGGCTTCTTCAGCCCATTCTCTGCAAGTATCATTTCTGCAGAATATACTTCCAGGTTTATTTCCTCCCATATACCTGCGCAATTACTAGTAAATCAGATCTACCTACATAACAAAAAACCATGAGGCTCGTCGAAGGTGACATTACGGAACAAATGTAGAGGTGCGTGTGAACTTGTCGGAGGTAGCGGTCACGAGGTCAACTATTTTTTGGGTCTATATGAATTAAGCCGGTGTCTGTGTCCCCATAAATTACGTTAAAATCCACTTTTTTGAGCTAATTGGCCAAGATACTTGTTAGAATTTCTAATAATAGACTTTTTCTAACATATCTCCAATAAGGGGCCGAAAGATATATGAGTATAATGATCTCTATAAACAGTCACAAAACAAGTATAGGTTAGTTTAGGACAACTTCTTGTCAATATATAAAGCAAAGTGGTAGTTTTGGACTTATATGGTAAAAAAGGTCTTACAAGTTTGTAGACTCATTTATTAATTGTATTTATAGCGACTAGTTGCGAAACTAATAGAGTGGGAGTTTGTTATTCAATACTGCGGTCTACCAACTGAGCGGTCTTGTCAATATTGCTTAGTCTCTACCTATTCAGGTAAGATAACAGCCTATAGACTTGCTACAAAGGGGGAAGGTGGTCCTTCCATTATTGTCTCATATTTTGGTGCTGTTGTTCGTCTACTATCTGGATGCTTTAGTAAGATATGGTTACAATGCACCGTTTTAGATTCAAGGTCGATAACATCTGGACTGTTATCTCAAATAATCATCCAGACTTAACACCGAATGAAGTTAGTAAAGATGTCTCTCTTGAACCCATCGTAATCCATGACCTTACCGTTAAGGCAATAATTCATCACACAGATACAGTTAGTGTCATAGTTGGGTGTTCTTCAAATCCCGTTGCTGCGGATATTAAAGGACTTGTTCGTCTTTCTAATGCATTAATTCGTGTAGAGGAGCGACAGTCACGATATATACAATGCGCGCACCTGTCGCTGTCATCGACATCAAGTCCTATTCCAGATCATGGTTCCTGGATCTTTACCATGTGGCATTTTGGTTATGATTCACCTAATGAATATGTAGGTAAGGAATTCGAAGTTGCATGGGAAAGCGCCATTCTTGCTGCGGTAGAAATGTGCGCGCAGCCAACTGCATAAAGAGGAAAAAGGAATGAGTATTACTTCTCAGGCCTTTATTGAGGATGACGTTAATAGTTTACAATGTTAGAAAATCTTCCTACTACTTCATATAATTTCCATTCTAAAATGTCTTCTGCTGATGTATATGTCATGGCATTGTCATTCAACTCATTTCTTATCCTGATTAGCTATGTATTCTTCGTTATCATTAGCATGTAAGAAGACCGGAACGTTTTGTGTGTTTGTTGCTTTGAAGCTCGCCATGAGCCAGTCTCCATTTTGAAAAGTTAAGGTTCTATCCATAAATGCATCGTCAATAGCAAATGTATCTGATATCAGTTGTCTGTCATATGGTCTCGGCATTGTACTAACAAAATAACTGTGAAGCTGCTGAAGTGCATTTGTATTGAGATGAGCGATTCTTTGTGTAGATATCCATCCATGTAAATTGTACTTACGTCCGTGTCTAAGTAGCTTTTCTACCGCTCTGCTAGAATATTCAGTGCCATCTTCTCTTTTCTTATCATAGGGGATAAATTCTTGTGCCTCATCAAAAACGAAGACAACCTTTGGCTGAAGAGTGAAGCTGTTCTTTCTATATTTAAATACCCTACTGATAATCTCTGCGCAAAAAGTCCTAGTAGTATCGGCTTCTGGAAGGTTAATTACAAAGATTCTTGGTGACTCTTTACTATCATCCATGATTTCTCTTACAAGCCTTGTTGAATTATAGTCGCCAAAATCTCTCTGAGTAGGATTATCTAGTACGAGCTTCAGATTGTTGAATATAGAGATTAACGCAGCATCTTGTCGTAGCTTAGCTGCAACCAACAACTTTTCTACTGATTCTATCAAAGGCATTATCTCCTTTCCAATCGCCGTTGATTCATCTTCAATATTATTGTCAACCATGAACTTCCTTATCATTCCAGCAATAGTGGGAATCAAGATTTTCTGAGCAGCAGCACCATATTTCTCACCAGCAAGATCAGCAAGTGTTCCCAGAAGCCCGCCGTAACTAGTTATCCCCTGGAGTCCTTGTTCGGATTCTGACTGTATGAATATTTTCTTTACCTTATTCCGTCTGATCGTCTCTTCAATTGATGCAAGAAGATTGTCATTTACCTCTTCTAATGTCTCTGGAATTACATGTCTCCTCAGAAAGTCTTTAGCTTTTTCAGCAATATCCTTCCCTCTTAATTCATCTGTAAAAATGATTCGGCTAGGGATGGATTTTAGCAGATCAAGAATATTGATTCCGTATTCTGAAGATACGTTAAATATTACAAATTTCATATTTGGAAGCGAGCTAATTGACTTTCGCACTATAAGTGAAGTAAGATTACTCTTACCTGATCCTGTGAATGCAAAGACACCTACCTGATAATGCAGAAGTTTCTCTATGTTTACTGTAAAAGGCACATGTTCTTCTGTAACACCCAGAAGATAACCAATCTCATAATTATCTAATAGATCTTCTCCCTTGGGCGTATAGCAAATAAATTCTTGAATAGTCTCTTTATTCAGCAAATGTACTCTAGATCCTATAAGTGGAGAGGTACTCTTCCTGATGAATTTCGGTCCAGTTGACATGCTGTTATCCAGTGAAACAATATAACCTGTAGGAGCTGCAACAATTTCTATCCATGTACTTTTTGAGTTAGTTTACCATTCATTCTCGATCAATGTCATAAACTCATTGCGAATAGCCCCGGGTTGGCTCTTGTCCAATGTTAACATACTATAATGCATGGGATATACATCGGCTACTTCGTAGATCGAATATATGCTGTTTGTGCCAACAGACAAAATATTTGGAATTACTATGAGTCTTCCTGCCTCTATCTGCCTGACGATATCTGGCGAATATATTGCCTCTATTCTTGCAGTTCTAAAAGTAATTGTCGCTTTTCCATCTGCAGTTGTTCTAGTGTTTAAATATATTTCTCTTAACCGTGCAATAAAATTGCCTCCAAGGGTATCAAAGAGATCATTGACATTTCTGGTCGTTTTCGCTTCAGTTGCAGTTTCAGTCAAATGTTCTTATTCCTCCTCATAGATTCTATCTGAGATCTATATTCTCTGAACCTGGTATCATATAGTATTTGCTGGGTGAACTCACTATTTGCCATTTCAAAAGCTACAGCCGACAGGTAGGCTCTTCTGGTTTCTTCCAATATTGACTTGGCCTTCTTGTCTGCTAAGAATAACGGGTAATTGTGACCCAAGCATTCTGGAATTACCTCCGAAGCCATAGAGCACAGGATGTCCATTATAAGGTGAGATAGCTCAGAGTCTTGTTTGAAATGGAGCACAGGTTCAATCCTCTCAAGTACCTTACCATCTCGATGAATTAGGGTTAATTCTTTTTTTAGATCAAATTTTGGATAGCATGGCCTATCATATGAGAATACATGACTTCGTACTGATGGATCATTCTTACTAGACCAAAGTTGGATATAGGATTTGACAAACATCCTCTCTCCAGAAATGAGATTCTTGAAAGCACCGGTAACGTTTATTTCATGCTCAGTCCTCTTCTCATTCCTATTTTGAGTTGGATAGATCTCATCTAAAGTATGCTTGCCGGCGAAACCTATGCTGCTTGCCGGCGAAACCTATGCTGCAAGACTTTTGAAACCGTGTTCAGGATTTCAAAAACGGGAAATATTTTAAAGTAATATCAAGCATGTTCTATATCAGCAAAACCTTACAAATCTTGGAGTTAGCGTCACAGTTGTAGATTTGAGCGCCAGCATAAAGCCCAAGTTGTTGTGCGCGGCATGTCTATAAGATTGGTAACACTATGTTTCCGCCAATAGGTGAAAAGTGGTATTGCAGCCTTTTCTTGGGTGACTCTTGCGACCGCCGAATTGTATAGCGAAGTTGTTATAATCTATTGCCTCTGCTGTCATCAATTGACTAATATATCTGTCAATGTCTGTCTAAAAAGAACTAAACGAGTCACTATAACGGGATCATGCATGCCTAACTCGCAAAGATATCAGTCCGAAAGTCCTACTTTAAAGCGTCTAGCATCTTAACCTCTTCAGTGGTAAGGCACTCATATTCATCTTCATACCAGGTATAAACTTGCTCGTCTGTAATGATGCCCTTGCTATCATAGTAAGGACATTCAATCACGCATCTTTCAGCAGTACAACCAAATCTATCGGGTGGTAATTCACTGGTACTACCATATCTTTGCCAAACACCGCAATCATGGCTCATCCATTCCCGCTTTTTATCTTTATATCGTTGTTCCGGAGTTTTGTCTAACCAAGGTCGGATTAGGTATGTGTAAATATACAGCGATTTACAGTATTTGATCGACAGATTAACATATTGCTCAGGTGCTAGTTCCAATCCCATCTTTGGAATACGGCTATCATGTTCGGCTGCCTCTACTAATCTGCTGCGATATGCTTCCCATTCGGCAATTACCTTTTCCTTGTCGCGTGTATTGCGATATTTACCCGAGACTAGCATCTGGTATTTATATGCCCTGCGGCCCAGTTCCAAATTAAAATCGTTTATCCTACGCTTCTGTTCACCTGCATCTGCTAAGTTGGAAGTGGTAGCGCCATCACCATAACTTTTATCAGTCGTCTTAATGCCTCTTTTGCTTTCGACTTCGACAACATTCTTGTGAAGATTATCGATCTCCTTACCTAGATTATACACTTTCATATATTTATCTGCTATCTATTTTTATCCGTTCCACACGTTCATTGAGTGCTTTAATTCACACGACTAATGGTTTATGAACCATAATTGACTCAATTTTGGCACCTAAGAATGATTAATTTCAGACACCCAAGGAAATGATTAGCACTGCCATAGGACAAGAAAAGTTAATGAGTAAAGACGAGATAAAATTTATTGTAGAATCGCCAGCTTGCCACAGTATATCATTATATCTATTAGATTCTTTACAGTTTGGTGACCATATTCAATATTTGACCATTTCTATCAACAACTAGATTTAACAGGTCGCCTAGATGTTTCTTCTTCATTTGTTTAACTATGTCGATAGCCTCATTGACCTTGTGCCCGTCTACGGATATAATCACATCGGCTCTTCTAATTAGATATCCACTTTTATCTACATCTAAGATTGAACCTTTGAGGCCAGCATTGTAGGCAGGGCTTCCAGGAATAACTGCTTGTACTACTGCTCCTCTGCTCTTTATTGGCAACTTCATGTCTTCAGCTATGCTGGGAGTTAAATCAAAAGTACTAATCCCAAGTCTAGGAGTAGAAGGAATAGAAGATGGCAGTTGTGATGATGGTGATGACTTAATTTTATTATGATCACTAATATTTTCGTCATTCTTGTCCCGGTTATTGCTATTCTTCAGATTTTGGTGTTCTTCTTCTTGTTTAGGAGAGATAGATGGTGGAGTGTATAGCCCGTATGCATTACGGTTATTTTCATCCTTTAACTGTAGTTTTTCCATCATAGATACAAGTGAAATGTACTTAGCATTATTCATGTTAGAAAGATAATCACGTATAACAGGACTATTCGTATTGCGCCATATTATTATACCTTTAACAAGATTTGACTCATTTGCTATTGATAATGTAGATAATATGAGACGGTCAGAGGGCGGACTATTATCAATATAGTTCGATGTTCTAGCAGAATAAACAACATATCTAATAGGTTTATCATTAAACACTTTTGAGAAAACTTTTAGATTGTGATCTAGATCTGTTACATTATAGTAATTAGTACTTGCCAAAACTATACCATCCGTATAATTATAATATTGCCTTTTTACATCATTTGTCTTGAATCCTTCAAAGTAAAGAACGGGATAAAAATGCAAGTCTTTTCTTTTTTTCTGTAATGCTTCTGCAAGTTTAGATTTAAGCATAAAACTAACATTTTCTTTTGGAACTCTGTTACTCCCATTGTCGTTGTCTTTGGAATGGTTATGACTATTATCATTATTTCCCCTGCCTTTATTTGCATGTGCACTGTCATTAGATAGATTGAAGTCATCTATAACAAACCCATCAAGTGATGATGGGTATTTTGTTTTAAGTAAATTGAGATAATTGATCCAACCATTCCAATCGAAGTTTCCTTTGGGACCGGCTTCTGAAGGTGGGAGCAATATAATTATTATCTTCAGTTTGGTTCCATCTGCTGACTGTAATAGATTTTCTGTCAATGATCTAGCTGATTTAGACCTGAAATCAGTCATAGGAAAATAATATTCATTGTATCCTTGCTTTAGAATAGCATTTACTGCATTTTTTTGTTCCGTTATGTTTTTGATGGATTCAAGAGGTAGTTGATAGGGTGCCCACATTCCAAAGTTTGTTATAGGCATAGTTGTTTGATTGGTGAAAGGACTGACGGTACCTGTAGTAGTATTGTTTGAAAAAAATTCAGTCTCTGATAAGGACTTTACATTCTTATTTATTCTTTTATCATCATCAAATAATAATTCATTTCCAAGTACTGGAGCAACAAATATTGACGCTAATAATAGTAATTGCAGTGAGACTAGAGTTGTTGTAATTGTCTTTGATCTTGAAATTTGAATTAACTTCATCGCCTACAAATAGAGAGAATGATATAATATATTCGACATAATAAACTCAACGTTTAGAAGAAAACCATTTTTCTGGTATATAGAAAGTCCCGTTCCTCTACTTCTTCTTGATATTTTATTTCTATTGACCAGATTAACACCGATACTATATCATAGTTGTTGCAGCCATATAATATCAACAAGGATGTTAAATAATGATCAATTCTTGCTGAAATAATTCCTTTTCTCAAAGATACGTGCAAAAGTGTTAGCCTAGATCTTTTAATATTGGTAAGCAGTTCACCTTTATTGTCATCCTATATCAAGTCGCTTAAATCATGTATAGACAACCGGTTTAAGATGCCATAGTCCTATACCCTACTATATAAAACGTTATTATCATTGTTTGCTGAGTTAGGACTATTAACCAGATCCAAAGGCTATAACGGGTTTTTGATTTTTGTTAGTAATCATAGCTGTTGGCATGAACCTTGTATTGCATGCTCTTCCAAATCTTCCTTTGAGATCAACTGTTATTATTCCGCCTGTATTCTTACCAAATCTTTCAGTTAACACATCAATTGATTTTTTGCTTGATAAATGTGCACTGTTTCTTGATTGCATCTGGTCACAGGCGTATTTACATAAACACAGCCTCATAATATACTCTCCATAGCCAGTAGCGCACGCAGCTCCTGATTTATTGTCTGCATAGATTCCAGAACCGATTATTGCAGAATCACCTATTCTTCCATGCATCTTAAGCCATATTCCACCAGTTGATACAGCTGAAGCTACGTTTCCATCTTTGTCAATTGCAACTGCTCCTACAGTAGAATAATGGTGATGACTTTTTTCTTGCGATGCCGCGGATGAGAGCATCGTCAGCTTGTTATTCTTTTTCGATATTATTCTAACATTCTTCATAAGTTTATTGTATTCATTTAATATTTTCTTATTTAGCTCTTGAGGATATTCTTCAACAGTATTGCCAAATAACTTTGAAAGTCTAGTTACTCCATCAGAGACCATCATCACGTGATCAGTGCGCTCCATAATTTTTCTTGCTAACTTTATGGGATTCTTGATTCCCATGGCCATCCCTACAGAACCTGCTGATATATCTCTTCCATCCATAATTGAGGCGTCCATCTCTACTGTCTTGTCAATTGTAAGGTAAGAGCCAACGCCAGCGTCGAATACGCCACTATCCTCCATGCTGGCTACTGCTGCTTCTACTGAATCGACTGCCTTATTGCTACTTCTCTTTAGCAAATCGAAACCATTAGAAACAGCAGACTTAAGAGACCTCGTAATATCATCTGTTCTTTTTATTTTTTTAACGCCTGCTCCTCCATGTATCAATATGCCAAAATCAAAACCCTTGCGATTAGAAGTCAAAATTCAGTCTTTGGTTTATTCAATTACTCCTTTTATAATTACCTAATGAGGATGACCTTTCTTTTAAGAATCAATCAATGTCTGTCATCGTTGCTTTCTTCAAAATAATAAAACTTCAAAACCGATCTAAATAAAGACGTATATAAGAATGTCGAAGACCAAAAGTATTACGAGCAGAAGCAAGTGCGTAACTTATAGTCTCATAGTCGCACAAACGATTTTAACTGGCTGCTAATTGGACTTCAACTTATGAGTAGGTCAGAGCAAGAACAAGAAGAACAAGAAGATTACATTTCATACGAGGAGTTTTCAAAAGTACACTTAAAAATTGGTAAAGTTATCCAAGCAGAAGCTGTGTCGGGTATGAAAAAGGTGTTTAAGATAAGGGTTGATATCGGAGCAGATCTAAGGGATTTGGTTGTCGGCGCTGCGCTATTTTACAAACCAGAAGAATTAGTTGGCAAAGTAGTAGTGGTTTGTACAAATCTAGAACCTAAGAAAATCGGTGGTGTAGTCTCCAATGGAATGTTACTTGCCGCCGATGGACCAGAAGGAAGGCCAATATTTCTTACTGTTAAAGAAGAAGATGACGTTGTCATTGGGGCTGGTATTAAGTAAACATTTACTGCAAATGACTTTGAGATTAACAATTAAAAGCATATAGCTAAATATGAAATAAGGATATCTGTAATTAATAGCATTAGGCCAGCATTACCTTCCAAATTAGAGGCAGAAGTCTCACACCAATAGCATAAACAAGAAAATGATTTTATTACACAACAGAATAAGTAAACTAAAATAGGATCAATACAAAGTCCTAAAAATTACCTTTGATACACACAATGCTTCTTTTTCAGAGATACGCAGGAAACAATAGTCGAACCAATGAGACTTAATATAGAATAAGGTCACTTCTGTGAGACTCCATTAGAGAAGATGGACGACGATAAGAATGACAATAGTTTCCCTCTTCTGGCACTCCTGAGATAATGTAGAGACCTAGATCTATTCGAGAGGATGCAGACACGGATATCATAGTTAGGCAAGATTTGTAAAATGACACCAGATCATATGTAACTAAACATGTACACAACATCTAGTACGACTTCTTTATTATTTCGTTTGTTATTTTCAGTATTGCTATGGACTAGATCCGCCTTTCGTTACTTTCCACGTATCTGATTTAGTCAACCAAATTGATCCCATGTAATTATTTGGGCTAGTGGTTTGTGAACCAAATAAGACTTTATTTTTGGCCCATTTTATGGTGCATAACTACTGTCTGCATGACGGGTTTGTGTTAGCCAGGCTACAGATTCAACTTAGCCTCAGGATGTTCTTGGTGTTGTTCATGTACAGATTGATCGGTTGTATGTCGTTTCAAGAATTTACTAGCGGGAAAAGTTACACCAGAAAGTATTGCTCAAAATCCACCTATGACAATCAGTAGGAACACCTGGCCGGTAAGAGTTAGAGTAGCGTCTTGAGTGTAATTGCAACAACAAATACTATCCCGGCAAACATTGAGAGCTATACTCAACAGACTTACAGGAAAGTAGCCATAATGCATAATACGGCATTACACTCCGAAAAAAGTAGGTTCTAAATTGACATCAATCTTATTATTATTATTAAGCCCTATCAGTTATTTATCGATAGAATCTAAGGTATTAACTATTTAATAATCCCTATAGTGATAATGCGGTTAGTGCACCTGATAGCATTATCTTTTTTGATAGGAATTTTATTTTTAATATCGGTTTCAGAAGCGCGAGGTGTCTTTACTGCACACGGACAATCGATGGAATTATCACAAGCAAAAAGTAGAGAATGCCCAGGTCCGGTCCCAGAACCTAGTATGACGATTATCACTTCCCCGTGTAATAGGAAAACTACGGTTAGCACAATAAACGCTACTAGTTCAGCAGGAGCAATTGTCAAATATAACCCAACCTTAAGAGGAGAAAAGGTTTCAGCCACGTGCCTACCATCATCTGGATCAATGCTTCCGATAGGAAATAATTCTATTACATGTACTGCCATCGACAAACAAGGCACGATGGTTATGCAAAAGTTTGTCATAACGGTTGCTGCTGACAGAACGCCCCCAAGGATACAAGTACCCAATCACAATCTTATAGTTGCTAATGCTACCAACGCAAGAGGATCTGTTGTTGACTATAATGTAAGTGCAACAGATAATGTGGCCACAAATATACATCCTATATGCCAACCCATAGCTTCTGGTCAGGTATTTCCAATAGGAAATACTAC
>JBQCDO010000191.1:0-6622 GCA_051961195.1 Nitrososphaeraceae archaeon
AAAATAGAATAGAGTAAATACATGACAACCTTGACAATATACATAATCATCTCATTTTGGTTTACCTCTTTAACCATTATTCTTATTACAATTCCTTCCGTTTTTCTTCCCCAACAAGCTGACGCAAGATGTCCAAATGGTTATCACAAAAGTCCGAGTGGAGATTGTGAACAAGTAGTTCCTCATAAAGGAAAGCTGCTTAGGTGTCCAAATGGTTTTCACCAGAGCCCAGATGGTTTTCACCAGAGCCCAGATGGTGACTGTGAAAGGGTAGCAAATGATAATAATGGTGGCAGCAGCAATAGTAATGAAGACCAAAACGGTATTCCCTCCGAAGATGACGAGGGTACAATCAGCAATGGTGTTTCTTCCTCCTCTCATGCCACATCCCCTGAGCCATTGTCATCATCAAGTGTAACAGCCTCAGAATCAACACCAGGAAAATGTAATGACTCACTTTGGAATCATGTATATAATCCAAGTAGGCTGGAAATAGTTGATAAATGCATAACTGTCACGGGCAATATCGATAGCATCAGAACTGAACGAGATGGTGACCTGCATATACGATTAAGGCCTGATCCTCCCCATGCACATTTAGTAAATCAGGCTAATCAAGAAAACCAATTTGGGGATCTAGTTCTAGAGCCTATTTGTATAGGAAAAGTAACCCAGGCAACTGCAATTACAGCTTGTCAGAATTTCCATCAAAATATTGATATTCCGTCAGTAGGTAGTCATGTTCAAGTTATAGGATCATACGTATTGGATAAGGAACATGATGAATGGGCAGAAATACATCCTGTTACGATTATGGCAAAGAATCCATAAATATTCTATGTTGAGTCCTCCCAAGCCGAGAATATGCTTGTCCTCAATGGCATTATTCCTGTTGCCGATGGGAAAATCGCCTTTTAAGGCGGCTAGACGACTACATAAAATAATAATATATGAATAATAACGACAATGACAATGACAGACATGACTATACAAATAGCAACGCTTGCTAATGGGTGTTTTTGGTGTAGCGAAGCTATCTTCAAAAGGCTCAAAGGTGTCAAATCGGTTCTACCTGGATATTCAGGAGGAATAGTAGAAAATCCTTCTTATGAACAAGTATGCACAGGAAAAACAGGGCATACAGAGTCAATTCAAATAGAATTTGATCCAACAGTAATACCTTATGAAAAAATCCTTGATGTTTTCTGGCACACTCATGATCCAACTACTCTTAATAGACAAGGCAACGATGTTGGCACACAGTATAGATCTGCAATTTTTTATCATAATCAAAAACAAAAAGAGATTGCCGAGAAGTCAAAAAGAGATCTTGAAAAAGCAGGTGTTTACAAAAATCCTATTGTGACTGAAATTACTCCTTTCAAAAACTTTTATGTTGCAGAGGATTACCACAAAAATTACTACGAGGAACATCAAGATGCTCCATATTGCAGTGTTGTCATTAATCCCAAAGTACACAAACTAATTCAGAAATATGGAAACGATCTAGAAAATAAATACAAGTAATCCACTACACTGACATTTCGCCTCACAAAATCCAGTCACAAGCAAATACCAATAACTGCAACAATGGTACAAACTGTGCCATAACTAGTCCACAAACTCGAGGAGACGGTAATACTAGTTCGTCGACTAATGTACAAATTTCTAGGTTCAATGCGGAGCAGGAAGGGGTGGGAGAACAACTTTTTTTTGGTCCCACAATAACGGTGAAGAATTGCGTAGATCAAGGCACTAAAAAAGGTATATCCTGCGGAATTAGAAATCCCACGGAGTTGGCAACCAAAAGTTTGGATTGCAACTCTGATGCTCCTATACCCACAACACTTTGCACTGTACGTGTTGATCTCCCAAAAATCTACGAATGTATAGCTCCTGTTATACGTTAGCCCCAAGTTATTCTGTGTCGTTGAGAGTCTGAGATTACTTCCTTCGAACATTGGGACATTGGTAACTTTGGTACGTAAGGCTAATGGGGAAAACCTCCAGTTACAATTACGTACTCGGTTAGCTCATGGCTTTCCTAATTTCTAACTACACCGAGGGCAGTACTTGAACAACTCTAGACTAGCAATAGGACGCTCATATCCCATAGAATTCCTTTACCAGCCTGAATTTTTTACTGCGTTGAATTAGTCGTCTTCAAGTCTATAATATCGAATATCATTGTAATCTGAAGCCTTTTCAAATTCGCTTTGTCAAGACCACAAAAGAAAAATATCCTTAATTTATTTGATTTGCTCCGCCAACTCTAGGATAATTCCCTCTGGACCACGAATGTAGCATAATTTATACATGTTTTCATAGGTCTGTATCTCACTAAAGATTTCAGTCCCTTTCTTTTTCAATTTGACAACAATAGCTTCAATATCTTCAACATCAAATGTTATATGCCTAATACCCAGGGTATGTGCAAAGATTGCTGAATACCTTTTTCATCTGACGGCGTATAAAACTTGGCTAGCTCTATACTGGTCTGACCGTCTGGCATCCCCAACATTACAATTGCTGCTTTAACATTATTAGGCCCAACTACCTGATCTACCCACTCTCCTTCTACTTCTTCCCCTTGCACTTCAAGTCCAAAATCAAGAAAAAACGCTTTAGCGGCAGAGAGATTATTTACGATTACACCAACATGATCTATTCTACGAATCTTCAACTTGTTACCTAATCGCCAGCTGAAATAATACCTTTGTGTACCGTGCTGGTGTTAACCTCCGCCGGTACCAAGGACCGCACTTGAAAGGCTCTAGATTAGCAATAGGACGCTGGTAACTCATATCGAAAATATACCAACCTGCCTCTTAATGGCATTAAACCTATCGTCTTCAGGTCTAAAATAATGAATATCATTGTACTCCACTGCCTTTTCAAAGTCGTTGCAGCTACAATAGCCTGGATTCATGATATGTCGATATGCTCTTCTTGATTAAATCTTAACCGGCAGCCTGACTATGGTAAGATTTATGACCAGCTGATTCTATTGATGGGTAAAAACCATTATGACTGGTGACGAACATTATATCTCTCAACTCCTTGACGATATTTATAGATAGTATCATCTAGCCAATGCGAATCACTATACTAAGTCAGTTAATATGTAATAAATTCAACAGATCGGACAACATTTGACTATTTAACCACGTCCAGCCTAATTATCCCAAAATGGTAATACAACCCGATATGCGTGATGCTAGGTTATAAATATTATCAAAATGCTGCGTCCTAGGTATAGAGTCTTACCGTCCCAGGGTGGTGATGAAATTTATGTCTATGTATATCTCATAAGGCGCGCGCCAAATAACATGTACTATACACAAGAGATATTGAAATCTTCCTTTTTCACTTGATCCTGTAGTATGTCCACACAATAGATATAGTACTATTAGTTTTTCTAGCTAACTACTTCTGATGCTGTTTCTAATTTTTGACCCAATAGCATTCCAGTATACGCAAAATTACTATTCATTATTGTATCAGTATATTTTGGAAAGACAGAACTATCAATACAAGAACCATGCATCGGAAATACCATCTTAGGAGAGAGATTAATAAGTCTCTTAGTTGTCTGTCTCACTGGTTCTTCACTTGCAAAAATTCCTGCTCCTCTATAAAGGTTAACCATATCATTTGAGAGATCATCATAAGTCACAGGCTCGTTGTCTCCTGGCTGAATAAACAAATCAGATGGGAAAAGTGACTTTGTTGTTTCCTCGAAAACCATCATGCTATCCCAGTGATGTACATGTGGAGTCATAATAAACTTGAATATCCTTTTTCCGGTCTTTAAGATTTCATTATCCCAAAATGAAATATGGTCCACAGGAACATCATGCCAGCCAGTTAGATTTAGTTTTGAAGTCAAGTCACTACATACCAATTTTGCATCGGCAGAATCAAGAAATGCCATACCTCCCCATTCATCACTCTCAAAATGCAAAAATGCCACGTAGACTAATTTTTGCAAAGGAATGACTTCTCTAACTTTCTCTTCTATTTTTCGGTACATCCCTATGGGACCGGTGTGAATAAGAATTGGCCGTTCATCATCAATCAAAAACTGGTTGAAGGTAATCCCATATGTATCTACAAACCCTGCTATTCTGTATATACCATCAGTAATTTCAGAGATTTTTACATCAGCGTCTTTGGCTGTGTAATATGTCTTGCTAACCTGCGGCATGACCTAAAAAAGAGATAACCGAATTGAATAAAAATGTTAGTACTTTTTAGAACATACCCAAGTCATGTATTAAACATGAAAATCTGAAATGTCTAGAAATTATAATTCTCCCTGAAAACGACGGTGATGACAGTGATGGCTGTGACGGCTCTAGAGGCAGTGCCCATGAAATTAATGATAATAATCTCACAGTAATGACTGCAACAAATCAAGAGAAAACTAGCTCCTACACCATAAAGTGGAAGGCACTAGCCCAAGAGTCATCACTGCCGTCACCGCCGTCACTAACGATCCTATAATTGATTCAGTCAGAGCTAATAAAGATGGTCATGCTACGCAGATAACCAAGGATGCAGGAGATATCTATCGTATAGGCAGGTCAGATACCTTTGGCTGTCGTCAATGTAGCGTGAAATATGATTGGCATTTCGTGGTAGATTATGTTTGCAGCTGTTACAGTGACCAGAAATAATATTCATAATAATTAAAAATGGGAAATAATCCTTACTGTCATTTCAAATCACAATTTTCAGTACATCGGATAAGATCAGATCCTTAGAGTCCAGTTATATAGGAAGGGGTGTTGTCCGGAATTTCATAATCGGTTCGTGTCCCAGGGAAAGGGATATTGACTATTACGAGATAGAAGAATGAATGCTGGCTTTATCAATACAGATGTGGTCGCGGGAGGATAATTTTGGGACAGGTTCTTATGGGTATTATCAAATGCACGAACTATTCCTGGATGGAATTAAGGAATAAATATCCTACCAAACGGATGTCATAGTAGACCCATGGCGCCCAAGCAAGTTATTGTCAAAGTCTTGACCGTTAACAAACCTGCAAATCAAGTATTTGAATTCTTTTCGAATGTCAAGAATATGGAGATAGGAGGTGCAATAAAATCAGTCACGAGAGATGATGACGATTGGTGGAAGTTTGATCACATTGTCTCAGGTAAATCAAAGGTAAAAGTCAAACCATTTCAAAATCTGGGGATACTTGACCATACATTTGTAGGTGGAGGATTAGAATGGAATGTATACATGAGAGTAGTCCCTAATGAGGAAGGTTCTACGACCTCATGGATGTTTATGAGACCAGATGGACTTACAGATGATCAGTTTCAGGAACAACTTAAAGGATTTGATATAGAAGTTAACAATTTGAAGAAGTTTTTAGAAGAACCTTGAGTTAAATTATATTATGACCTAATCTGTCCTTTAATTGAATCTATAGCCAAGTTTTAACACATCGGACAATATTGGATTTTGACACGTCCAGTATAATTATATCGGAAAGTCCCTTCTAATACAGAAGATGTGTGGCACGCCAGATAATAAACATTTTTTATAATGGGAGATTCGGCGTATAAACCACCTTCAGGACAGATGAATGACACGTTATATGCTGGCCTTGGGGAATTTAGTAGGCGCGCCCAAATAATTCATCTTACACTTTTACACTTAGAGGACTAAATTCAGTTATGGATAAAATTTTTTGTTGTTATAAAATAGTTTAGTAGAACAAAGGAACATTTTATATGACTTTACCAATGTGGCGAATTCGTTAAAGAGCTTTACGTTTCATTTACGAGTAGGCGCAAAACCTTGCTGCCTCTGGCTTAAATGCAGAGGCTAAGTAAGGATCATATGTAGCATACCATCGATTGGTCCTTTTCAAGAGTGAATATAATGAATGATATAGAAAATGAGAAAGTCATACCACCATTAAAGTTAATGACAAAAAATGAGGTGATGAATGACTTGCTTACTTCTAAATATAGTCCAGAAACATGCTGATAAGCAAGGATGTCAACATTGCCTTGACCTACTAGAATCTGTTTTTGAGCACTAAAATAAAATAAGACTTTTGGTCGATAGGTGTATGCTAGTTGGTACGAGTGCAATATTTTATCGCACTATATGATACTCAATTGATATCTACAGATAATAGCACATCAGCTGAAGTGAACTAGGTATTTGATCCTGTTAATATCCAATAAGTATAAGCATGATCTTTTTGTGTCATATGACAATGTTATATGTAGGAATATATATCAATTAATAAGAAACATGAACAAGAATAGAAATTTATATACTGTATCGTTGCTTTTCACCTTCCTATCTATTTCGTTAATATCTGCACAAAATCTCATTAAAATTACTAACTCATTGCCTGTTTACGCTCTGAATTCAGAAGCAAAAATAATCGAGATAGTTGCAAAAGATGTTAACTCTAGACAACAAGATAATGGAATACAAGCGTCAGGTCACTTTGCAAATAATCAAATACAAAATGGCTCAGTAACGTGGATACAGGGTGGTTTATGGGATCTTGTAGTACGTAATGATACTAATATGACTAGCCAGATCTCTAAAAATACAAGTGCTCCTACTCCATCTCCCAAAGCCG
>JBQCDO010000192.1:0-26009 GCA_051961195.1 Nitrososphaeraceae archaeon
TTTAGCCATACGAGTCTTTTCTATGCCAGCATATTATTATTATTATTATTATTCGTGGATTTTAAATAGCATATTAAACAGACAAAGCTTCGAAAGGTAAAAAAGTTTCACAGGGCATTTCTACATACTAAAATTTGGTGATATCAGATATATATTTTATTGCCAGCAGCAACCCTTCCTTCTATAACTAGCATACCTTTCATGCTGCTCGAGTCCGTGCTGGGAGATAAATGATGTATCGCACTCTTCACACTTGAAATTTGTATTAGCTGATGTCCAGCTCATTTAGAATCAAAAAGCATTTATTAATTAAATAGGTTTCTTATCTCCAACAGACGTTCATGACAAGTATAATTGTGACAAACAGTAAGACTATCAAGAGCCAAGTGGTATGTAATTCTACAACTATAGATAACGCTATGAACTATATCAAAAACAAGCAGCAACCTCGCATTTATCAACATAGTCACAATTCATTCATTCATACTTTCCTGAACGATACTTTTAACATTGCCTATTCTATAGTAGCCCGTCCTAATGGGTTAATAGATCGCAATATTTGTAGGAATTTTTAGCTGATGCGGATAATATGGGAGTGCTGTTAAGATTGATGTTGTCCCTTAGCATGAACTCTCAATCTGCCATTGTTTAACGTTCATTATCTGGTTATTCGACCGACATCGAGGCGTATTTATGATAGTAGCATTAAATAAATTTATTATCATTATGACACCATATGGTGTTAAAAAGATGATAGCCGTATCCATAGATACCCTCCTCCAGTCGCATGTTGGATAAGTCACGCATCCTATTTGAATATTTGAAATTTCTCTTTTTCTAATTCCTTCAGTCTTTTAACATGAGTTATAACTTTTGGAATTTAGCAGTAAATCTAAAATCGTTAAGTCTTTTGCATCAGTTCTTTATCATAAATGCATTATGAGTCCTATTGAAAAGAATCTATTTTTAACAAATCAAACACGTGAGAATAATAGCCTAACCATCTGGAATTATCTAAAGTGAGAGGATAAAACGGTTTCTTGCCAGGCGGAGTAACTCCCAGAGCAGCCAATGTGAAAGTGCAGGTATGTGCTAAAAGACTAGACACTACAGTTTTGGATAAAGATTTTGAAGCTTGTATAGTTGATAATAGGCAGGTCGTGTATATGTTGTCTATAGGCAAAAATTATCTGTCTAATGTCTCTGCTGCTAGGACTTATAGAAGGACAAACTGATCTTTTGCCAGCGATCGTCATTCGAGCCCTCGATAGGCTTCATAATATCTGAGGCGTTTGCTGTCGAACAGCAGCATTAAATCATAATATTGACCAATCTATAAACTAGTTGACCATGCGAGATTGAAACTGATTTAATCGGACATAATACGTAGATTGTTAGTTACGAAGGAGTTTCGGCAATAGCTTAATTCAGTATAATACTCAGCAATCCTATCAAGTCTTCGTTTTCAAATGGTTTTCTCAGAATGCTACAATATGTCTTTTCTGATTCTGGAGATAACTCGTGCCTAATCAGTTCATGATGTATTATGCCCGAACATAGGAGATATATCTTAAGCTTGTTATTTATTTTCATTATCTTCTGATACAGATCAAAATCATTCACATAAGACATTGATAAATCGACCAATACTAAATCATATAGTCCATCTGCTACTTTCTTTAATGCCGCAGACGGATCGCTAAAGGAATCAACTTTGAATCCGTTATTTTGAAGTACTGTCTTTAGTGTTAGATACGTATCACATCCACTAGTATTATTTGCATTGTCAAGGATCAGAATTCTGGTCGTACACATCTTATTGGCCTCTCCAATTACTACAGCAACAACTTACGTCGTTAGTGATATCTACAGTCGGATGCTTGAGCCAAAGACCACACTTTGTATTGCTATAGTCCATGGGGGCGCTAAATTGCCAACTAGCTTCCAATTCCAGATATGAGGCTGTGAAGCCTTTCAAAACGTGGATCGAATATTCAGACATGAATTGCGTAAGATATCGTTCATTTGATATACTAACCTTAGTCTAAATCAATTATGATTTTATATCAAATCAGCTTACTATTGCTTTTTATAATAGATAAGAGAACCAACCTCAAAATTCTTACCTTACTATGGAGCCTAAAAAGCGATCCATCAACCAATTGATGATGAGATAACAAGATATAACAATATGGGCATATTAAGCTACCAACATCGAAATTGTGGTAGCCAGATTCAACTGCATTTGACAAAATATCACTATTCTTATCTACTCTAATGCTTGCTGAATATCAGCTTTTTATGATTAATCAGTAAAGAGTTTGAGCCCAGTTTTAATCTTTAATAATACACATAGTTTCTGATGAAATGCCTAACTTGGGAATTAATCTCGTGTACTTGTGCACATCGCTATGCTATTTTTCAAAATAACATACTACTAAAGAGGACCATTAGCGCTGTCAAAAACTCATGTTTCCGAAAAACTCCTCAGGTATACACTCAAAACAAGCCTTTGATCGTCGACTTTATGCCATGGTGCTACGTATTAATACAACAATAGTACTCTTACGCACAGTTCGAGAAAAAAATTGCGCATAGAACATGGCGAGATTAGAATGTAGTTGAGCACGATAGTCAATGATAATCGTCGTCAATAATAAGTCGCTATAGTGTGCATAACTTTCACGAATCAAATAACGCTGCCTGTAGTATGAATTGTTCAGACATTAAATTATCTGAATCTGAGATGTTACGTTGCCTTCTTTTATAACTGCATTTACCTAGTATAAAAGATGGGTTTGATGATTAATTGATATTATGACTAGATGAAGCTAAATGACAAGAGCGACAACCCTCCTAACTCTTACAGCAGCACTAGATCATCTACTGGGGAAATCATGACAACTGCCTTCTCGCCAGCGATTGCTTTTTTCATCCTGTCTATTACATCATTGACGTTATCAGAATTTACTACCGTAGCCACAATCTTCCTCGTAGTGTAAGCAAGCTCAAATGTACCACTTCCTCTACCAGATGCAATTCTCTCTTTATCCTTTGTCGCACCCTTTACATCGTAAATCGTAGCTTCGAGACCCATTTCTTTTAGCGAGGCGATAATATTTGCAACATGTTCTGGCTTCAAGACGACTCCGAGTCTCTTCATACTTTTTGATTTCTTGCCTGGCTTTTCAGAGTAGGCCACTTCAAATGGTAGGGTCAGTTTATCTCCAACCATGACTTTAGTTAGTTAAGAAGTGCTAGAAAAGTATTATGGTACTAAGATGCATAGCATAGATAATATTATCTGATTTATGCTTGCTAAAAATTTTGTGTTATATCACAAGTAGCCTGATTCCATATTACTATCCTAGCTTTCGCATAGCTATGAAAATTTACTGAAATTTGTACGATGGCGCCACAGATTGAAGATCCTTTGGAGATAAGCTCACTGTCATTTAAGCAGAGTCTAATCGAGATGAATTTATTTGTTTTTGGTACCGAGTCCTATTAGTAGGTTTGGACATATTGTTCCCTCCGACTATTTCATCGATATTTTTGATATTTGTATATCCTAAATTCCCACGATCTCCAACTCTTAGATCTACCTTACTATAATTTCTTATCTGATCTTCATATTTAGTCATGACTTTCTCTCGGTGGTTTCTTTCCGTATGTTCCACTTTTACGTTGGGGATGATTTCCACTTTGTTCGACTCTAGATTCCTAAACATGCCTTTATAGGAAGAATTGCCAAAGAGAGGTTCTCCTCCGAATAGAAATCGAAGTAGTTTCAACATATTAAGAATATATAATAAATCGAGTTACATGAAATAAGATGTAAAAAATAAACTCCTATTTGGTCAAAAATTCGAGACAAAATTTGTAATGACAGCAGTAGTTTATCAGATGACCCAGGATTCAAAATAACTCCCTGTCAACTAGAGATCATTGTGTAGTCAGTATAATTACCCAGTCATGCTGGTAGAAAGCGTGCTCCAGACTGCTATATTAGACAGAACACTTTGGATCAGTTTAATTTGTCAAATAGCGCAAAGGCATAAACACCAACTGATAGTTTTGTTAGAAGACATGCTAAGTTAGATAAGTCGATTCAGTTCTCTTGGCATGACCTAAGATAATCCAATAGATGCAGCTATATATCAATGCAATAGGCAAAGAAGAATTAAATTCGTTTCAGTAGCCATTGTCGACTTGAGTCTGAATAACTGGATTGGAATCTATAAACTTTATAGCATGTAGATTGTACAATCGACTTCATAATATGGTTTCAGTATTTTGACGACAACTATCTGATAAAGTCAAATGTGGAAAAATTCAAATCTAAAAATCATAGGAATGGAGCATGTAGTGAACGTTACACAGCACGTGGCATACTAATTAATTCTTATGATGATGATGAAAATCAGCAATATTATTTTTTGAATGGCTGTCCGACTGTGATTCAGGCGAAGTGTGTGAGAGTGAGTAGTTGCCACCAGACGAAGGTAAAGTCAAGACAAAAGGGCTATCAGTACCACTCAACATCGAATCTTTTGGTGTCATCGTAGATTCAGGCTTCGATAGTTTATTACCATGAGTGTCTGTCCTGGGCATGGTTGTAGTATGAGGCTTTTGTTGATCCTTGGCCGTCTTATTATGTTCGTCAATAGTTGATGCAGTAGAAGCATTCATCAATTTATTAGACTGTTGTTTGGGGTTAAGAGATAACAACTGTGTCTGATTCTTGTTACTACTAGAGACATTAGAATCACTTTTCAAGATAGGTAGTTGGGCATGCGAGGTTAAGGGGAAAGTCAATGCGCTAGTGAAGTTTACACTATAATATTTTGTCAAATTCGTAGGTTTATCATTACAAATTAGCTTTGCTGTAGCCTTGTTGCTCGCTCCGGGTTTTAGTGTAGTATACTTAGCGGTAAGAGGAAATTTCCAGGTTGAATAATCATTTGTACCGTTTTGGCCCGTGGGAATGACATGCTGATACGGTTTTATATTATTCACGATTATCGAAACTTGACAATTAGTATGACTATTGTACATCGATATTCCAGTTAAGGTAAGATTTTTAGCTTCAGGAATTCTTTGGCCTTGGGCCGGGAATATTATTTTTATGCCAGGCAGTTCAGATTTAGCCAACAGGTTTTTCGGAGCTTTGTTCTCTATAGTACTACCTTGTGCGTATGAAAAACTAATTAAAATCTGCGAACCGACCAACAATAAACTGATAACTCCTGTCATAATTAATGTGAAGGATCTATAAACCAATCTTAACGAATTCATCCGATTAGGACTATAAAATGTGTGATATGAATGGAAGTTGATAAAAGGGCTTACATATCACCATCTGATGCAAACCCTGAGCAGTACTGACTGAATTAATCCACCATGAAACCATGTGGTGTCTTTACCCCCTTATTCTGCAATTTTATTAATTTTCAAAATTTAGCATACGATTAATCTTGTCGCCGAAGTTGTCTCCTTTTTGTCACAGTAATCATTTAAATCACCATTCAGTACGAAAAAAGATGTAAAACACTCCTGGTTTTTGAACTGACATAATTGTGATTTTTCAAGTCAATTATAATACTGACGTTGAATGGATTGAATCAGCATAATATGATAAAATAATATGGATTAGGTGCTTTCATGCTATATGCTTGTTTTATGATGATTAAAATAAGCATTTAATATTTTACAGATTTGTGGCTCAAGTAATTGTATTCTAATATGTAGTCCCAATCATGAGATATTATACAGATCCTCAAAAATATAGTGATTTCATACTTAAATGGACATACAATGTCCATGATATTATTATTATCATCATCTACCTATTAGCGTAGACAGATGATGTGAGCGTCACGATGTTTTAGTTATTGTGATCTCATTTATTAAAAAGAGTCTACTGGTAATTTAGCTTACTTTAGTTACTTAACTAACATGACTGGACAAGTGGCATGAGTCAATACAGATGAGGCGACACTTCCAAGTAACGCTTTCTTGAATGCAGATTGACCTTTAGTACCAACCACGATCAAATCAACATCATTGTTTGCTGCATAGGTTAGGATTTCATTCGCTATAGATTTAGTACCGACAAGTACTTCGGTTTGCATATTAATTTTTTTATCAACATCACTTGTCTGTTTTTCTTTAATTTTATTAAACCATTCCTGAGCTTCCAAACTAGCTAATTCGATCGCACCTTTAACTGGGCTCGGGATGTCGGGATCGACTCTATCTGTTAAATAATCATATCTAATATCTTGTGGCAATACATGAACTGCAATAATATTAGAGATGTTCAGTTGCTTTGCAATTGATATTGCCGAATCTGCAGCTCTTAATGCAATTGCAGATCCATCTATTCCAACGAGAATTTTGGAAAACAAGTGCTTACTATTTATTCCTGACAATGTATTTTTACACTTAAGTTACTGAATAATTAATTATAATATTGTTTACTTTAAATATATTTATGACTTATCCTCATTCTATGAGAATAGCTCGCTAATCAATACCAGAGATACGATATCAAATCGATTCCATTGATACCCTCAGAAACTTATCATGTATCTAAATGTGCTAGCTATGTGGGTATAAAAAATTGATTTTTTCTAGCCTAAAAGTAGTTGAGATGGTTGATCATCTATTAACAAACTACTGTAAAAAAAGCCATAAATAGAAACGGATAATTAATTTTCAAATTTTTAAATGTAATTATGAAGTAGTAGTATTGGTTTTGTTTTTGCTTCCGCCGGTTAGGATTGTAGAATTCTTTGCGATTTCAGTACTTCTGATCCTATAATATTGGTCCACTTTTCCATCACGGCATGCATCTATGGGTTGGCCAGCATGTTCCGCACATATCTTACTAACTGCAGGACTTAATTGACTATCACAAGCAGCATAGCCTTTTGGCAATGATTTCAAACAAAAATTGACTACGCTATTAAGTCGTGCATTTATTAATGGTATGTTGTTATTATCATTAGTTATATTAGGTGATCTATTGTAAAATGAAATAGCACCAGCAACTGCTGATGATAAAAGCACTCCCATGAGTATAATAACTACGAGTTTATTACCACGTATCATTGTCGGTGGCCACAATTATGCATGAAGCAGCCGCATTAAATACATTTCTTACACCTTTTAAATGTTTTAATATTCTATGAGGCTAGAATTTATGAGTTGTGACTATTATTATTTGTGTTAAAAATGGGTGTGACTCTAATGCTATATTCGGATAGTCCGCCTGACAAACACCATTCTTAACCTATCGTTCGTTGGCGATATCGAAGTGATCCGATGTCATGAAATAGTTGCTAATAACATAGTTATCATTTTGTGTTTCCCATCCAAAGAAATGGATTCATTTTAGAATTTCAGAGTTAAAACATTTGGATATACTTGAAAGGTTCCAGGAAGAATACCAATTGGTTCTCCATCAACAGTAACTGTGATATCTCTCTCTTTAGATCTAATTGAGACCTTCTTGCTCTGCGTGCAATAGATGTCATTATTCTCAAACGTCTGTTCTGAATCACCCCTCATATCTGCAAATCCATCCAACATTTTGAAACTACCAGAGTTTTTAAGAATAGTTACATCTAATAAACCATCTGAGACGCTTGCATTCGGGGCCGCTTTAAAGCCTCCACCTAGATAGCTACCGTTAGCTATTACACCCATCGTCATCTTCAACATTAAACTTTGTCTTCCATCATCTATGGAGACTTCGCATAGATTACTCTCATAGGTAGGTAGCGTAGCAATGACACTTGAAATTGTAGATACAATGCGGCTCTTAATCTTATCCCTAATTTTTTTTGATCTGTCTATGATTTCCGCACCGACACCTATTTCAGCGGCGTTAAGAAAAAGACGGGTTATTACTCCCTCAGAATGGTCTCCTGTAGATATTCGTGTTGTCAAAGCAGAAATGACATCTATCTTTTGTGGTTTACCATTCACGAATCTCTGACAACATTCAACAATCCCATCAGGCAAATCCAAGGATTTGGCGAGTACATTTCTTGATCCCGCAGGAACCACACCCATGATAGCATCAGAGTCTATAGGTTTCAAGATATGTGATACGCGTGTACTTTCCCAATGGTTTTGCTTACCAAGCATGTGAGTATCTAGCTTATGAGTAGAGATTTGACTTTCAACTACTATTTCTTCAAAGAAGCCATTTACCACCTCATTTATGGTTCCATCTCCACCTAGTGCAACTATTTCCTTAAATCCCTTTCTTAATAAATCCCTTGTGAGAAAAGTTCCCTGTCCTGGTTTTTTACTGAATACAGCGTAAGGATTCTCGCCAAAGATATCCTTAATCTTGCTGTAAAGTTCCTTCCAATTCTTGCCAGTTAATCCACCACAAGAATTTGGGTTTACTACCAGTGCTGTTTCTGTGCTTGTTTGCTCTCGCTGGCTCATATGTATATAACATACATCATGTATTAATGATTGTATATATCAATCGAACCTTCATCAACCCGTCATCGTTCATTTATAATAAAGTCAACATGTGCGAATAAAACATCGCATTTACAAAGCGACAGCTCCAACCAGAACAAAAATGGAAATATTGCCTCAAGATAATATTACAGCTAGTCAACTAGAATGTGGTCTAAAAGGTAACAGGCTTCAGGCCATGAAAAAAATTAATGCTGATGGGGCCTACGTAAACGTTCTTACAGAAAATACTCTAAAATGGAGAGATCAGACAATGAATATCCAAATGGAAGATCCATTACATTTGTTATGTTTTTTACCAGTTAAACTGGTGTGATCAATGATTTGATTAATTCGAATTAGAAACCCGATTAGATCTTATCATTATTGCAGTCGTTCTTGCATAAAATGCAGATTCATTATTTTCTCATTGCTTATAAGGAATAACAATAGTATCTACTAGATAATATCAGACTGATAGTCCTACCTAACATATTGGATCTTCAAGTGATCAACGATTAAGGTATTTCGGTATTTTGGATTACCTAATCAATTTGGATACAGATAAAAAATAAACTCTCAACATTTACCTAAACCCAATGCGCATTTGTTTGAGACTAAGATTAGGATCAATATTATAGAATGGATGTGGTCTAGCACAGCAAATAAAATATTTCGCAATTAGGAAGAGATTTACAATTACGACTCGTCAGTGATTTAATATCGTGTTATAATACATATTTGAGAATAAAAGTCATCTCAAAAGTACATATAAGACAAGATATAGTAAATACTGAGTGTTTTGATTCCGAACGAAAAGAGGCACGATACGGTTTGACATTCAAGTGCAAAACAAGATAAGATAGCAAAGCAGGTGAATATGAATCCCTACGATTGCCTCTCCTGACATTTTCAGTGTGTTTGCAGTGATTACGCGGAACTATCGTTATGGCCTTATCCAGTTGGATAATTACATCGCTCGCATGTTATAAATATCTCGCCATCAACGTGACTGAAGTGCGCATTACATGACAAGCAAGTATGATGCATATCATCAAAGCCATCATCAGCGATAAACCTAAAACTATCGAGTTTTTGATTCTTGCATTTCATACAACGGCAACCACATATCGCCATTTAGCTTTATTGAATAGTATACATCATATAATTTAATCGAAATTTCATCTATGGGAACGGAAGCAATGAAAAGGCTATGCTATTTAGGCTATTCTGATTTCCTTGTACTTCAGAGTCTGAATTTGAACAGGTTATGTTTGTTGGTAATATGTAATTTCCACAGTTGTTGACCTGTGCCATCGTCAGAGTCTTCTTGTATTCTTTCGCCTGTGCATTTCCATACACGCCAATTCCAACAGGTACAACTAACAACCCTACTGTAATTATAGATATAATAGCAATCAGCTCAAGTGCTTTACTTTTCATTTATATGATAGATATTGTGTTGTAAGGTTTATCTACATTCGGCGGTATTTTATGACTTGCTAAATCTTATATTTGTTCTATATCTGAAATATCTTATTATCTCTTATAAGATATCTTGAAATTATATCCTTGTGTTATGTATTGCCTAGCAATTTAACAGGGTATAGATAGATTTAGGCAACTTTGCCTTATGTGCATATCTAGCTATTCGAACTAATATTAGATCATACCGTATAATCTCGTATAATACACAAACATAATAGTTCGGATTGTCTACTCTATTCATATTATAGACGTCAAAACTGGAGTCAGAAGAAATCTATAAACTTTAGAGTACCTTACGATATAGTACAACATTCTTTCTATTAGCGAGCAAGTTATGATTTTGGAATTTGGGCCCCTGAATTCGCCAGATTTGCCGAATTCCTATCAAAGGATCGGAAATAGTTCGTACTCTAAAGCCTAAAAATAGAAAGTCGGACTGGATAGTAAATATCATATAGTAGTATTCTTATCTGGGTTTTAGAAATATTATGAATGTAATGGCGAGGTCAGAATTTTTGTGTTTGATCATATAGACAGGAACCGAATATAAGTTGGACAAATCTAGTAAAAAATACCATCAACTCACTCCTGATTTAATAATTTGCAAAATACTTAATGGCATGTGGCAAGTCGCAGGTGGACACGGATTTATAAATCCTGAACTGGCGATCGCAGATATGATGAGATATCATGAGGTAGGTTTAAGGAGTTGGGATCTAGCTGATATTTATGGCCCAGCAGAAGATTTCATCGGGGTATTCCGACGAAGATTATCTACATTAAAGGGGAAGGAAGAGATGGACACAATCCAAGCATTAACAAAATGGGTCCCACAACTTGGGCGGATAACACGTTCTATCGTCAAAGAAAATGTAGAAAGTTCCCTTCGCAAGATGAACGTTGGCTCGTTGGACTTGCTTCAATTCCATTGGTGGGATTATAGCAATCCATATTACATTGATGCTCTCAGATACCTCTTCGACCTCAGAGATGAACGATTAATCAAGGATGTCGGTCTTACAAATTTTGACACAGAGACGATACAAACCATAACAGATTCGAATCTAAAAATTGTTTCAAATCAGGTTCAATATTCGATTATTGATAGAAGACCAGAAGTAAAAATGATACCATTTTGTAAAAGGTATAAAATCAGTCTTCTTGCTTACGGAAGTATTTGCGGAGGGCTGATATCAGAGCGATATTTGGGGAAGGTACAGCCATCTGGTGCAGAATTAAACACCCTAAGCTTACGAAAATACAAACGTATGATAGATGCTTGGGGCGGATGGAATTTGTTCCAAGAACTATTAGTAAATCTGAAAAGGATTGCGCAAAAGCACGGCGTAAGCATTGCGAATGTAGCAACCCGTTATATTCTTGATAAACCCGGAGTGGGAGGAGTCATTATTGGCGTTAGGCTTGGGATAGCTGATCACATTAGCAATAACCTGCAAGTATTCAACCTTACTTTGGATAAGTCAGACATTAATGATATAGAAAACGTATGTATAAAGTCAGATAATTTGTTTGAGAAAATTGGAGATTGTGGTGATGAGTATAGATCCTGATTTAGCTTAAAGAATCTTACTTATTACAACGATAATAAAATATTCATCATCATTTCCTGAATCTATCAATCATTAGATACAATCAATATAGCTTTTATTACTAAATAGGCCATGCATATTGCATAAGTATTGGATTGAAAGACACGGTTATGTAAAGTTAAACACGTACAGAATTAGAAAGATTCAGAATAATAAGTTTGAATTAATAAGATACAATAGTTTAAACCCCAAATAATTAACACATGCAGCAGACATGTTGGTAATCCTTATTACTAGATATTGTTAACATGCTTAATACGCATAAGCTTTGAGTATATATTCCTGAAGTGATAAAAGTCAGCATTTGTATTTACGTCAAAGCCGAAGTGATCCACTAGAGATTGGCTGAAAAGTCTAGTACATGATAGTCGTCTGGTCTCTAATTCACCATAGATTGCGCTGCACAATACTCTCTCCCTCCCCCAGTTAGCGCTCATATTATTAATACTAGTAAGCAGATAATAAAATAGATAATAATGATAGATAAGAAATCACATATCGAAAACGAACTTGATAATAGTAATAATGATAATGAAGATGTTATAAGAATGGATCCAAGTTCAGAATCTCCAGCACTTGATCTGGAAATTCAAGACATTGAAGGAATTGGCCCTACGACAGCAAAAAAGTTGAAAGAAGCAGGCATTATCTCAGTGATGGATTTAGCAGTGACAAGTGCAGATGAGTTAGCCGTAGAAATTAATGCTTCGAAAGATAGCGCGGCAGCTTTCATAATGGCTGCACAAAAGTTATTGAGAGATTCTAATGTCTTAGAGAAGGAATTCATAACTGCTGATGCAGCGCTTGAGAAACGAAGAGCTATGTTACGTTGTTCCACAGGATCCAAAGTTCTAGATGAGTTGTTATTAGGAGGAATTGAGACACAAGCAGTCACAGAATTCTATGGAGAGTTTGGTTCAGGTAAATCGCAAATATGTCACACCCTGTGTGCAGTAGCTAGGCAACCTATAGAAGCAGCTGGGCTAGATAGTAATGTAATCTATATAGATACTGAGGGAACATTTAGACCAGAAAGATTAAATCAGATAGCTAGAGCAAGAGGTTTTGATCCAACACATGTACTAAAAAGTGTGGCAGTATGCAAAGTATACAACAGTTCACACTTGGAATTAATAATAAAAGATTTGGGTAAATATATCAATGACTTTAAGGCTAAATTAATTATAATAGATAGTATAATTTCTCTTCATAGAGCAGAATTTTCTGGCAGAGGAACGTTAGCGGATAGACAACAACGGCTTAATTCGATTTTGCATAAACTAATAAGACTTTCAGAGATATATAATGTTGCCATAGTCATAACTAACCAGGTCCAATCATCACCCGATACCTTTTTTGGAGATCCTACAAAGGCAGCCGGCGGAAATGTTTTAGGACATGCTTCAACCTATAGAATATATCTTCGAAAATCAGGCGAGAACAGAATAGCAAAGATGATAGATTCACCCTATCACCCCTATTCAGACGCGAGATTTACTGTAAATGAAAGGGGCGCGGATGACATGGAAGATGTAAAAAAGGGTAGTAAAAAAGCGACTAAAGACGAAATACTCGAGTAGAGGTTGCTACCACAAACTACAAATCAGCTTGTCTCGAAAGCAAATTCAAATATCTGTCCAATTCGACGGTTAGTTGTATAACCAGTACTTTACGATATCGTTAAAGTACTTATTTATGTGGTTTAACTAATAAATTATTTAGTGTTAGATTCTCCAGAGATTGATAAATTAGCCGGAATCCAATTTTACTGTACGAAATTTAGTGGTATTGGCGGTTCAATAAAAAATAGTAACAAAGATTTCAAAGTATCGGAATTAGTAGATAAACGATTTCTCGATGGATTGTCATCTATTCAAGATGGTGTCAGTAGATATCCAATCTATATTCTTGAGAAAAACAACATAGATTCAAACCATGCCCTAATTGAAATTGAGAAGCAATTAGGACTAAGATTAAAGATCATGGGAATTAAGGATGCCAAAGCATATTCGGTACAATATGTAAGTTCTGAGCAAACAAAGAAGTTACCCAAAGTAGCAAAGACGCAAAATACTACGATAACTCTATTAGGTTTCAGTAAGGTGCCTTTAAGAAAGTCTCTACTATGTGGAAACAAATTTGTTATTACAGTTCAAGAACCAAGATTTTCAGATATTTCGTCATTCATCCCGGAAATAAAAAATATTGCCAATTTTTATGGATTGCAAAGATTTGGAAGAGAAAGATTAGTGACTCACCTAGTTGGAAAAGAAATTGTCAAACGAAATTTCGGAAAATCTATAGAACTATTGTTGTCATACACTACGAAGTACGACTCGGCAGTCAGCAAAGAGATTAGAAATAAGCTACGAGATCCGATAAACTACCCTCATATTTACAAACAGTTGCCAAAATGGATGGATATTGAATTTATGGTGTTATCGGCATTAGTAAAGGGAAAAGAATCAGTAACTGCACTTAGATCTATTCCTATATCGATCCGTAGACTATTTATACAGGCATACCAAGCATACCTTTTCAATAATTGTTTAAGTAATGCAATTGCGAATGGTGAGGATCTATCTGTCCCTAAAAGAGGAGATCTATGTTTTGAGATAGAGGACAATGACTCTTTTGGCAAGATAAGAAAATTTAATCCAACTACTGATGCAGCATCAAAAACTGTTCCAGCTGTTAGACTAGCCGGTTATACATTCCAACCTGGCAAAGGAAGGTTTGAAACGATTACAACTAATATTCTAAAAGACGAATGCGTTTCCCCAAGAGACTTTCATATCAACGAGATGGAAGAACTAAGTGCTCAAGGTGGATTTAGACAGGCACCTCTTCTTTGTCGAGATTTTCGTTATCTTAACTCTTTAGTCTTATCATTTAAACTATCGGCTGGCTCATATGCTACAGTATTACTTAGAGAAATAATAAAGCCTCTGGACCCTATAAGGGCAGGATTTTAGCAAGCACATTATATTATCAAATAGTACATTGTCAAGCAGAAAAGGTTTGCAGATTCTTAGCTGTACAAGATTTGTATTGACTAACACGTCTTTCCCATACGACGATCATTCCCTAATTGCACCTAGAGTTAAACCTCTAATCATTTGTTTCTGGAATACAAGCATTAAAACTAATACTGGAATAATGGCAAGAGTTATTCCTGCAGTTAGATATCCCCATTCTATTCGATATAATGAAATGAATTGATATAGTGCTACCTGAAAGACCATCGAGTCAGGTCTGTTCGCCAATACGATAGGAAGTATGAATTCGTTCCAGGAAAATCTGAAGGCTAAAACGGCTGCGATTGCAAAACCTGGCATGGATAGTGGTATGGTAATTCGTCTCAACACCCCTAATCGAGAACAGCCATCAATCAATGCAGATTCTTCAAGATCTGTAGGTATAGTTTCAAAGTAATTTTTCAATAAAAGTATGTTTAATGGTATTATCAGAATCTGAAAGGTTAGAATCAAAGCCAAGGACGAGTTGAGCATACCTGCTGCCGACAGCATAGTATACAGTGGAATTATGTTTATAACAACCGGTATCATGAAAAGTCCCAATATCACGCTCATAATCAAATTCTTTGCCTTGAACTCAAATCTTGCGAATGCGTAGCCTCCCAAGGCACTTACTACAACACTCAAGGTTGTACTGCCTATACTTACTATGAAACTATTGATAAGACTACGAACAAGGCCTGGATCAGTTAACACAAATTTGTAATTATCAAATGTTATATTTTCTGGCAGAAATTTTGGTGGAAAACTTATAGACTCCTCATTACGCTTAAATGATGTAGAAAATACCCAAATAAGAGGAGCCAGAGTTACGAACAATAAAATTGCAATTAATGCGTATACTAGCGTCCGTTCTGCAAAAAACCAAACTCGATTATTTCTAAATGGTTCCTTTTGCATTGTTCCATTCATCTTTTTAGAAGTTTAAGGTAGACAAAAGCAACTGAAATATTAATTATGATTAAAATTAATCCAGCAGCTGCTCCCTTAGAAAGAAGTCCAAATTCAAAGGCCTGTCTATACATATAAAGCGATGCTGTAGTACTAGCAAACAAGGGCCCTCCTCCGGTCATGACCAATTGTAAGTCAAAGAAGTTTACTGACCACATTGTAATCAAAATGAGATTGATCACGATGAAGGGCTTGAGCAAGGGAAGTGTAATACGCAAAAAAGATCTAAATTTCGTTGCTCCATCTATCACTGCTGCCTCATATATTGATGGATTTATTGATAATAATCCTGCAGTAATAAAGAGCATGGTGAATGGGGTGCCATACCACACATTAGCTATTACCAAAGACCAAATCACGATGTTAGGGTCTGAAAGCCAACCAACAGGCTGGAGGCCAATTTGCTGAAATATATAATTTAGTATGCCGAAATTGTAATCAAAAATGAACTTGAATGAGAATGCTGCTATTACCGCAGAGATAGTCCACGGTATTATAAAGATTGCACGTAACACACCTGCAGCCCTTACTTTTTGACTTAGCAATACAGCCATAAGCATACCTATGGTAAACTGTAAGGCAACTGATCCAGCTACAAAGAGAACCGTGGTTCTCAGAGATGTATAAAAATTGGGATCATTTAACAAATCAACAAAGTTAGTCCATCCGCTGTATTCCCAATTCTTTAGAATTGTAATAAAAGATACATCATGAAATGAAATGTATATATTCCAAAAAAGTGGGAATATCAAAAATATAAGTAATATCGCAAATGCAGGCGTGAGGAAAAGGTACGGCTCGGCCTTTGCGAAAATATTTGACATAGTTTATGGAACTACTACAGTTTCGTTACCAACCCAAGGCCTTTGCTGACTTTGCAGCAGCATCATTGAGTGCCTGTTTAGGATCTTTCATGCCATAGTACACTTCATCTATTGCTTGTTTTATGCTATCGGCTATTTGTGGATATTCTGGTATATTAGGTCTGCTATGTGCAGTCGGAATCATAGATATCATTTCCTTATAATATGGAATAGTTGCATTCAATTTGACTGCATATGGACCCTCCCCTATTGGTTTCTGAGTAGGGAGATATCCCTCTTTTTGTAACATCGGAGTTAGTACGCTTGGATCGACCATTGTCGTTAATAATTCCCAGGCAAGATCTTTATTTTGTGAGGTTTGAGGAATACTAAGAATCCATCCACCCATCATCGTAGTACTTTTTGTATTCTTATTTGGGACTGGAAATACTGGCAACATTCCAACCTTGTGGTTAATGGTGGGCCACTGATCGCGTGGGAATGTTCCTAGCAGCCAGGATCCCTCTAGCATGACTGCGAACTTTCTATCTGCAAATTCCTGACCCCAAAAATGATTTACCTGGGGTTTGATCCCTGCGTCGACTTGTTGCTTTAGGAATCCTAGGGCTTTTACGCCTTGTGTACTATTGAAAGAAGGATACCAGTAGGTACCCTTTGTTGGATGCCCACTCTTCTGCTTAAGTATCTCTCCTCCTAGCATCCACAGATAAGGATACCACATATCTGGAGAATGACTAGCACCTACTAGATGCATTGGTTGTATCCCCTGAGCTTTCAACGCATTACTGAGTGCTTTTGAACCTGCAAGATAGCCGTCCCATGTCTGTAATGACTCGGGATTGACACCTGCCTTATTCAATAGATCTTTCCAGTACCACATAGATCTTATGTCGGTCCATGCCCAGATGCCGTAAACTTTGCCATTGTATTTACCGCCATCCCAATTTGTTTGATACCAATCACTTTGCCTTCCCCAGGTTTTAGCGCGATCCGAAAGGTCAGTTAAAAACCCACCTTGCGCAAATTCACCAAGCCAAATTTGATCTGCAGAAATAAGATCAATTGGAGTTTTGCCTGCCATTGCTGTTAAAATTTGAGTCCTAGTAGCATCATAAGGTAAAACTCTGTAATCTAGTTTAATATCAAGTTCCGGGTGCTTCTGTTTTAATTTTTGAAGGGCGGTATTAAAGAGCAGATCCCATCTTTCTTTTGGCTCTGCGACTATCGCCGTGAGTGAGACTTGCTTTTTTTGTGCAGACACTGGAAATACAAAACCAGATGTCATAGTAAAAATCAAAGATACAATTAGAAAAAGAGCAGTAAAAGAAACTTTTTTATTCATATTCATTGAGACACTTGATGACGATATAGCTTTTAAGTGTTATTACCTGTTTGATTTAGGATTGGTCTATTATTCAGCGAAGTGTGGTACTCACTCCCTACAATGATGTTAAATAAGGGTTGTCCTAACTTGAAATGGTTAAAATCAATATTAAAGAGTGTTGTATGAGAAGGTTAATATCTTCCTTAGAAAGATTGTCAAAGGCAGTGTATTCGTTATGACTAGTCTACGGATCGAGGGCCTGACTAAGAGATACGGGAACACGAATGCGCTAGATGAATTTTCTCTGAAAGTCGATTCAGGCCAGTTTATGGTACTATTAGGTCCGTCCGGATGTGGAAAAACCACTGCGGTAAGATGTATCGCGGGTTTAGTTAATCCGACTAGTGGCCACATATACATTGGAGATCAAATGGTAAACCAATTGCCTCCAAAAGATCGGGATGTTGCAATGGTATTCCAGAATTATGCGCTTTATCCTCATATGGCTGTATTTAATAATATTGCTTTTCCGTTAAAAATGAGAAAGGTGCCTAAGAATCAGATAGACGACAAAGTCAGAAATGTAGCTAATCTGCTAGATATAGAAGATCTTCTCGACAGGAAACCCAAAGAATTAAGCGGAGGCCAGATGCAAAGAGTAGCATTAGGTAGGGCATTAGTAAGGGAACCGAAGGTTTTCCTGATGGACGAACCACTAAGCAATCTTGATGCAAAACTACGTACCTATATGCGAACTGAGATTAAGAAGTTACAAAAGAAGGTAGGGATAACCACACTCTATATTACTCACGATCAGATTGAAGCGATGAGTATGGCAGACCAAGTTGCGATAATGAAAAGTGGTTTGATCCAACAGATTGGTACGCCCGGTGAAGTCTATCGAGAACCTGCAAACACATTTGTAGCAGATTTTGTTGGAAGTCCATCTATGAATTTTCTAAAGTGTAAGATAATTGCAAAGAATTCTGAAATTACGCTTGAATCAAATAATATCCATCTACAGATCCCACAAACTAGTTGGACCTATGAATACTCATCTGATAATATCATACTCGGAATAAGGCCAAGAGATGTTGTTCTTCTTCTAGATAACGACGTCGGCTTTGCTGGTATCAAAATGAAAGGTAAAATAACGTTTACTGAGATGTTGGGAGACGATTCTCTAATGGAAGTTAATATAGGTATAGATTCAATCAGAGTCACGAATATCGGTCCAGACTACGATCCTAATATTGGAAAAGAAGTCATGATTGGATTTCCTTATTCAAAGATTCATTATTTCGCCGCAGAAACTGGTAAGAGATTAATGTATAAAACAAAATAAATTAATATATATATCATACAGCAAATCAGTATCTACAATTTCTTTTGGAGAGATTAAGGTACCGTATGCGGTTAGCGATATGGACTATCTGACTAACACGATAATTCGCAGATTGATTAGGTAGATGATCCTGTTCTATTTTGTTCTGGGTGTTAGAATTATGCTAATAATTTATGTCAGTTTAAATATTCGCAATCTTATAGTCCACCAAATTTTTAAATATTGCAGACAAGTAACTCGATCTTTTCATTTACATGGCCGATATAAAAAATAAAATAACAAAACAATAGTACTTTATATGATTTATCGCCTGAACTATAGTGTGATGATCATATACATTACCATGGTAGGGGCATTAATGTCTACAGTGTTATTGATACACTACAATGAATCAAATGCAGTAAATAAGACCAACTATAGCTCTTTCATAGTAAAATTCTTCTTCCATTTAAAAAATAAACATATTTTCAATAATGTAAAAATTGCCGTAACCGGAGAGAAAGGGCAGTCTAATGCATGGCGACTAATACTGTTCATTTCAGATAACATTCAACGGGATGCGGTACCAGGTTATTTCCATACCGGTGAACATGTAACAGCATGTATTACTAATTATAGTAAAAATAGCTATAAGAATTGCGACGTTTCCACTGTAATCGCAACAGGCGTGGCCAATTTCAATCTCACGGCAGCACCCTCCTAGATTTGTATTCTCATACTTGAAATTTAGAATCTCGGCTGCCTATAAATACAGTATCTTTTGCAAGTGTAGCGGTACATAATAAGTGATAATCTCCTACTTGCGATATTCTAAAATGTCCGCATCTTTTCAATTCTTCTTAATCTCTCCAGCAGATCCATTATTTGCTCATGTGTTGGATTACTGGCTCTAACTATATTTAGATCCATATTAAGTTTCTGCAATGCAGTATATACTTCCTTGTCTTCTATTGTATCGATTAATTCCTTTATAGTAAATGGCTTTTGCATCAATTCTACAGCTTGCTTAAGCTGTTTTATACTGTCTTCAAGTGTTTCCTTAACATGAGCTGATGCAAATATTATTCGCTGATGTGAATTTACCGCAAGTATTTCTTTCGCAACTTCAAATCCGTCAATTTGTGGCATCTTATAATCTAGAAGCAATACTTCAAATGGAGAATCATTATTAGAATGATAGTGAGCCGATGATGATTCATGCCCAAACTTGGCAATATGGGTTACATCATGATATTCTTTAAGACAATCTTCACCATTTAGTGTAATTGTTACTTTATGTTTTCTTGCCTCTAGAGCTTCTTTATAGAGCAATGCAATGTCACGTTCATCCTCAGCTATTAGGATGTTCATATATTATACACGTCCCGTGTTTAAAAGACGTCTGGATAACAGCTATTATGTTAGGCAACGTGTTACAAATTTACACGACTGTATTATATAATTTTGGAGTCTAATATTTAATCAAATTGTCAACAAAAGATAATAACTTCTCGAACACTACCATCCTTACATTCAGTTCACATTCAGAATCTATATCTATAGAAATTTTGGTACGGCAGACTTCTTGATTGATAGATTCATTGGGCCACATATATAATATTTAACAGAATTGTTTTTGAATACTCATATTTTCATACGACGCTTGCGGAGCAGGTATCGAATCAAGATGCGGTCTTTATGATATCTTAAAGATTATTACAGGAGTACGCTTGGCATATATAATGTTTGTAGCAAAAGAAAATTAGTTGCAGTTAACAGTCGTTATAATGACTCTCTGATTCTAAAAGGAAGATATTTTAACCCTAAGATATTTGGTGGTAGTAATTATCTCCTAGGACTAGAGCTGCCTGTTATGATATAATATACAGAATCTCCAACGTAACAAGCATGATCTGAAATTCGTTCTAAATATCTTAAAATAAGCAAATTCGAAATATAGCATCTTGGCTCATCTGAAGAGTTTTTGGATAAATTCGAAACAAGTTCCCGTAAATATTTTCTGTAAAGAGTATCGACTGTATCATCCATTTGATATAGGTCCGGTGCAGCCGTTTTGTCTCTAGATTCTAACGCATTTACACTTAGTAGAATCATTTTTCTGACAGTTATTGCCATCTCCGACACAGCATGCTTATTGCAGCCTGATAGAGGCCCTAGGGTTTCAAGAACATCCACAATGTCGTAAGAATAACGTCCAAATCTAGAATACCCGTACGCTATTTCCATACAAGATTTAATAAACCTGAGATCAGTAGCAACAGGTTGATAACGTGCTATCAATTCTATTGCAAGATCAGTTACCTCGTCTTGGAGTGTTCTAAGTTTTTCGGATTGCTCAAAAATGTGTTTCTTTGCATTGCTTTCGCTCTCATATGCTTCTAAAGCAGAGAACACCGAACTTTCAGATAATCTAGCCATATCCGTAATAATATTACGAATACGATCTAAGCCAAGATCTAGCAGTCTGGGCAAAACATACAAACATCCATAATTAGAATTTCAAGTCTCCAAGCCCTCTTAATGACATTTACGTCCGCTTAAATTTTATCCAAATCTTCCAGAAATGTACTTTTCAGTTAACTCTTTGTGTGGATTCTTAAATATATCTTTGGTTTGGTCATATTCAATTAACTCCCCAAGATACATAAAGGCAGTATATTCCGATACTCTGGCTGCTTGTTGCATATTGTGAGTTACAATGATTATGGTTAAATGTTCTTTCAACTGTTGGACAAGCTCCTCGATTTTAGATGATGCAATCGGATCCAGTGCAGAGGTTGGTTCATCCATTAAAAGTATCTCTGGTTGCATAGCAAGCGCTCTAGCAAGACAAAGACGCTGTTGCTGGCCACCTGATAGACCCATTCCCGGCTTGTCAAGGTCGTTCTTTACTTCTTCCCATAATGCTGCGCTCACAAGACTTTGCTCGACAACATCACGGATCAGCTTTTTGTCCCTAACGCCGTTGAGTTTCAATCCGGCTGCTACATTATCATGAATGCTCATAGTCGGAAAAGGATTTGGCTTTTGAAAAACCATGCCTATGCGTCGTTTTATCATAGCAGAATCTGTTGATTTATCGTATATATCAAAACCGTCAAGTATCACTTTACCGTCTGATCTTGCATTTGGAGTCATCTCATGCATACGATTTATGCAACGAAGCAGAGTAGTTTTACCGCAACCAGACGGACCTATAAAAGCTGTAACGCTATTTTCCTTAACATCCAAACTAACGTTTTTCACTGCATGTTTTTTTCCAAACCATGCATTAACACTTTGAATTGATAGCTTGATACTAGCCTGTGTTGTTGCTGGTGCCAGCATCTTGTTGACATCAACATTACTCCAACCTGGAGAATAACTTGTAACCTCCTCATTACTACTGCTACTCAATCGCTGATCTATAATAATCTCAAGTCGTAGTTATACATTCCCAACATGTTTCATATAGAACAATATAGACCAGGTGGTGGAACACGCTCTTAATATACTATATAGTTCCAGTTCTCACTCTAATGCCTTTGCCATGGGCAATTATCCTTATACTTGCACTTAAGATTAGAATAATGAGTATGAGAACAAGGGCAGCACCCCATCCAAAAGCATGTGCAGATTCATATGGTTGTGAAGCCAATCTCCATATTTTCAATGGTAATGCATCGACTGGACCAGTAAGACCTGTAAAAAACAAGCTTGTGCCAAGTATAGTCATTATAAGCGGAGCAGTTTCTCCAGCTATTCTGGCTACAGCCAAGATAACACCCGTTAGTACGCCATCCTTAGCATATTTGAGTACTATAAAAAGAGTGATCTTTGACTTTGAAATTCCAAGAGAATATCCAGCCTCACGAAGTGAATTAGGTACTAACTTTAATGTTTCTTCCGTTACCCTGGATATTATAGGTATCATTATAATTGATAGAGCAAAAGCTCCGGCCCATACAGAGAATGAGTTAATGGCAAGAACTATTGTCACATACCCAACTATACCGATAACGATTGACGGCAAACCGGTGAGAACGTCATTAAATAGTCTAATTGTATTGGCAAAGAAGCTAATTGCCCTTTCCTTTACGCCCTTACCACTACCAGTAGGAGCAAACTCTGATAGATAGATTCCAGAAAGTATCCCAATAGGAGCACCGATCAAGGATGCTAGCCCAACTGTAATTAACGTTCCTTGAATTGCTGGTCCGATACCCCCACTGTCAGAACCAATAGAACCTGGCGGTTGAGTGAGAAACTGGATGCTTATTACCGCTGCTCCATTTTTTATCACTTCTAGTAAAATACTGCCCAGGGGGATAATTGCTCCGATAACACATACTATGGCTAGAATACTAATAATCTTGTCAGTAATTCTGCGCCTAGAAGCATGTTTTAATGATACCTCGTGAAAAATCTGTCTGTAATCGCTACTGGCATTACGAGATTTTTCACCTGATAACTTATTTTTCTTACCCATATGCTCATCACTGTTGCTCAAGCCTCTTACTCTCTAACCCCTGGGCTTACCTTTACCATTTTTGAGACCATAAGCCTTGCACCAATATTAATAATCAGAGTTAGAATGAGCAATACTGCTCCAAGGCCAATTAAAGCAGATAACTGTAAATCAGATGATGCTTCGTTAAATTCATTAGCGATTAAACTTGACAGCGTTTGACTTTGTGAGAATAGTGTGGTTGGAATTGCAGAAGGGCCTATAGCATTTCCAATTATCAGTGTAACAAGCATAGTTTCACCCACTGCCCGACCCAATCCTAAAATGGATGCTCCTAATAAGCCAGACTTGCCGTAAGGAAAGACTGCCATCCTAGATGTCTCCCACCTAGTAGCTCCGAGACTGTATGCTGCCTCTCTTTGAGTGTCTGGAACTGCCTTCATGACATCTCTACTAATCGATGAAACTATAGGAATTATCATTATCGCAAGAACTATCCCTGCTGAAAAGACATCTAGACCGAATGGTGCCTGGTTAAAAAATGGTATATAGGGCCCCAAAGTATTGTACAGTGGTGTTTCTATCCAATCTTTTATCAAGAATCTAAATACGAAGAGAGCCCATAAACCATAAATTATGCTTGGAACAGCCGCCAGTAATTCTATTACAAAAGATAACGGTGAGCTCAATCTGGATGGGGCCATTTCGGCTAGAAAAAATGCTATGCCTAAACTCATTGGTACTCCAATAAGCAATGCAATACCTGAACTCATTAACGTCCCAATAATATACGGTAACGCTCCATAGGATTCTCGGCCTTCGACTGCATTCCAATTGGTGCCAGTCACAAATCCTATAAATCCTTCATGTGAAAAGATCTTTGCCGATCCTACACCGACCGAGAATACTACAATTACTATAATGAATAAAGTATAAGCTGCGGTACCTAAAACCAGACCATGAAAGACCTTGTCGCCAATTTTTTTTCTTTTCCTGTCGCCTACTAGAAAAGACGAGACCCTCTCCTTGATATCTGTATTTAGGTGGATAGATCCGCTTGTCATGAATAACTGTCTATTAAGTTTGAGGGGTTCATCATTATATTAGATTTACATATAGCCATACTATAGATCATAATAGTCTATATAGTAATAAATATGGGAGTATTATGACTTCCATGATAACAGTGAAGACTCAGAGTGGTTTTCCATTGAATGTTAGCGATTTGATTGTACCCTGATCAAGTTTAACAACTTTGTCTGGAAGTGGAACATAACCTAGCTTTGATGCAAATTTCTGACCATCGGTAATCGCCCAGCTTATGAAATTCACCAGCGCCTTTGCTTTTGCTTCGTTCATGTTAGGATTTTTACCTAGGTCTTTTGGAAGAAGCAAGTAAGAAAAGCTTGCGATCGGATAGGCACCGCTTCCGTTATTATTAAGCAATGTCACTTTTTCCCACGATGCATCTCCTTTTGGTAAGCCTTTTGAAGCCACATCAGCAGCTGCTTGCTTGACTGACACTAAGGTTGGTTCAATAAATTTGCCTGCTTTATTCTGAATAAATGCGTATGGTGTTTTAGTTTGTAGAGCATAATTCAGTTCTATATATCCAAGAGTGTTAGGCGAGCCTTTTATTGCATTTGCCACACCTTCATTGCCAGGAGCTCCAACGCCACTGGGCCACTGAACTGATTTGGAAGCTCCAATAGTTTGATTCCATTGCGGGCTTGCGTTTGACAGATAACTAGTCCATACAAAAGTCGTGCCTGATCCGTCTGATCTGTGAACCGTCACGATGTTAGCTGCTGGAAGTTTCTTATCCGGGTTTAGTGATTGAATTCGTGGATCATTCCATTTCTTTATCTTACCCGCAAAGATGTCTGCAAGGATTGGACCAGTAAGCTTGAGCCCTTTATCAGGAATACCTGGAATATTATAAGCTGCTACTACAGAGCCAATAGTTTCTGGTATATGTACCGCCCCTGTAGCCTTTGCTCTTTCAGCAGCCGTAAGGGGAGCATCTGAGGCACCAAAATCTACGGTTTTAGCCGTAAATTGCTTGACGCCTCCGCCGCTACCTATTGATTGATAATTAATATTTACACCTGGCTTTACCTTCTGGTACTCGACCCGCCATGTATCAATTAATGGGAAGGGAAAGGTTGCGCCTGCACCATTAATATTTGATTGACCTGGTGCTTGCATTTGCTTTGGAAGAAGCTGGGCAAACGATCGTTGAGACGCGCTCATTGTCATAACTCCAGTAAGGAGTAATGAGGTCATTAGAACAATTACAATAGAGTTCTTAACGAATTTTGACATAATTTTTGATAGGATATAGTTAGATATCTTGGTTCTGGATAGAGTTCACGTAGACCTATGTAGAACTATGTAGATGTCATAAACTTGTTTGATTCTCAAGCCATTGTCCCTATGGGATTATTCACTTTATTCCATGTAATGAAATATCATCATCTACAGTACAATATTCTACT
>JBQCDO010000193.1:0-4399 GCA_051961195.1 Nitrososphaeraceae archaeon
TAAAGTATGATCTAATGATACTTGATAAAAATGGCACAACTGCAGTAAAGAAAGAAAATCTTGTAGCCAAAAATGGACTGGGTACACAGACTGTTACATTTCCTGCAAAGGATGTGTATCAGTTAGAGATAAAGATCAAGGCCTTACAGAGAACAGGACAAGCTGTACCAGATTTATCTAGAAATGGAATTGCTAGAGGGTATGTAGTAGTTCCAGAGTTTCCATCAGCAATTGCAGAAACACTTGCTATGCTGGGAGCTTTGTCTGTATCCATGATAATGATTCGAAAAATAGACACTAAGAAAGAAAAGAAAGATGGATAGATGGAAAGATGGAAAGATGCACATAGAGTATATGAGGCTAAAAACACCTGCTGATACAAGGTTTGACAGCCAGTTCTGAATTAACGAACTGTAGTGAGATAGAATAAAATTTTGTTGGCTCGACTATTACCTCCTACCCTCTCTCTGTCTCCTAGAAGGATAAATTTGGTCAGTAGATCCCCAATATGTGCAATTCCAATTAATGGATCTTTGTAAGCAACAGTTCACTAACTGCTTTTGTATATATTTCAAAAGCTATTCTTTCATATGAGGATTCAATACTCTTACGTTCATATCTTCTTGCCGTCTTTACAATTAACTCAGATAATCGCTCAGCCAGGTTATTGGTAATTTCTGGATTCTGATCAATTTTAAATGACCTCTCCTTTAACATCAGTACAGCAATAAGGACTCTCGCTCTTTCCAAGCTCACCGGGGAGAAATACCGTGAAATGTTTTTAGGTAATGAATTAAGATCGTACACAAACAGATATGCTACACTCGTGAAGAATATTTGCATAATTCTATGTCTTTCAACCTCTCTTTTTGCTATTGTAACTAATTTCTTTGACCTTAATATCTTGATATGATGATTAAGCGAGGCACCAGACAAACCCAGCTCGTTGGCCAGCTGAGCTTGAGTCATTGGCTTCTGTCTTAGTAGATTTAAGATTGCTCTTCGCATGGGATCAATTAGGACACTTGCAATTTTTGCATCATCTACAATATAAACTGCTTGCATTGATAAAACGATATCAAATCCAACTTAATAATATAATAACCTTGTTAGGGTGTTATCTCATAGATTTGTTTAATTATCATGTGGATCTAATTGTTACAAATAGGATGACTGCATCAATATTTATATTTCATGTTGAGGATAGCCCCTGTTAACTTAGCGATAAAGCTATAGCTGTAAACAGTATCTCATATTCAATGAGTGTATTTGAACATGAGAGAACATACATAGAGACAACATTGTTTGCGTTATTATAATTCTATTTTCTAGGTCTAAGTAAGTTTCAGAAACACATCTAATGTAATCCAACTACTTGGAAAAGAGAGAGGAGGGAGTCATGTCGCTATATAGAAATGGGTCCAGAGATTCAATCCCAGACGGCTATACTGTGCAGAAGAGTAGCAGCTTTTCTAGTAGATGAAACCATGATGCAAATCCGTTCTGACCAGGCTTGGTTATGGGTTGCTGTTGTAGAACCAGTGCACAGACAAATTCTTGGAGTTTATGTACATCTCAAGACATAGGAATATGATGATTGTAGCTGAATTGTTCTTGCGAACGTTGATCAAGATTTATGGCAGACATATTGTATATTCAGATGGTTGGAACATGGTACTCACAAATATATGTATATCATTTAGACTAGAGCCTAGATTACATTCGCCATATGAGAAAAGTATAGTTTGAAAGGACTGTAGAATATCTAAGGATAGAGAACCAAGCATTAATGATTATTATTCATATAGAGCTGGATTATGATGCAAACCTTAGACACGTCCACAAATGGCTTATGGTATCATATTTATGCACAATAGCGTTATAAAATCTAGTACTAAATCTGACAAGCTAAGGAGATAGAAGTATCTCTAAGTTAATAGGGCGTGAGGATAGGATGATAAACTATTCCTGAAGAGAAATTATGTTCATAACATTTATGGCACTAGAAACAAATTTGCTATTTTTATCTATTGTATTGCAGAAAGTTGAAGCAATAAAGGATCGTTTGGATGACCCAGATGTATTATATGGAAAGAATAAATTAATTCACTAGATTAGTTGGCATTACATGATATAAAAGCGACAAAAAATAATACAGAATACTATGAAAATGTTAAGGGCTAAATGCTTACCTAGTATCATGTTTATTCTGGTAACAAGATATTGTTGACCAATACTGTTGACTTTACACCTGAAAGCTTTATTTATCATTAAAATGCTGCTTTGTCACTTTTAGTACAATAACTATAATGTTTGATTATTAAATAATAAGGACTATGGTTGTCGACGTACTACGAATTTCAGTGATTTTATTGTGGCATAGAAATAGACATACTTGTTTATGACTTATCGATACTAACCAATGTACAAGATATATAAGAAAAGTAAACCAAATGATGTCGATGTAAGTATTGCGAGATCATGATGTACAGACCTTTATGATAGGAATGCAGAATTCACTTCTCGTGATTGAACCTTCCGATAAACTCAAGGTTCATAGGCACCTGAAAGGTACTGAACCGCAAAGCGTAGTATTTGATCCTAACAATCCGAGCTGTGCATATTGCGGCACGTTTGGTAACGGTTTGTGGAGAACTAATGACGGAGGCCAGACTTGGACCATCATTGGAAAAGATGTCATCTCTAGTCCTTATATAATGTCTGTCTCGATAAGACAGGATCATAGAAATAAATCTAACAAAATATATGTAGGAACCGAGCCAAGTGCCCTTTATATTTCAAACAATGACGGGCATTCATGGGAAAAAATGGGTGCACTAAATAGTTTACCATCATCTACTTCGTGGAGCTTTCCTCCTAGACCTTGGACTCATCATGTACGTTGGATTGAACCAGATATAAACAATATTAACTATGTTTTTGTTGCAGTCGAAGCAGGAGCACTAGTCCAGAGTCATGATGGAGGCAGAACCTGGATGGACCGTGTCGAACAGAGCCCATATGACACCCACACTCTATCTACACATACAAAGGCGCCTGGCCGTTTGTACTCTTCAGCTGGTGATGGGTATTTTGAAAGCCTTAACTATGGGGAATCATGGAAAGAACTAACTAGGGGTCTTAGACACCAATACCTGTACGGACTTGCTGTTGATTCAGGTGATCCGAATACGGTGATTGTATCAGCTTCTTTTGGTCCAAGTACGGCATATGTAGTCGAGGATGCAGAATCGTTTGTATACAGAAAATCAGACGAGGAGGAAAACTGGAAATCAATTTCAAATGGTCTTCCTAAGCCTCATGGAACAACTATTGCAACTCTTGTTGCAAATCCAAAAGTTGCTGGCGAATTCTATGCTGTAAATAATCATGGGATATTTATCTCCCGTGACTCTGGTATATCCTGGAAGGGACTAGATATTCCATGGCCTAAGGAATATTATTCACAATGTCCTAGAGGGTTTGCGGTAGCGTATAATTGATAGTCTTAATTGCAAGTATGGCTAAGATGGACAATAGAGATAAACAAAATGATGCGACACGCAAGAGGTAGATTAATGAATATAAAAGGAATCTTGTAATTGTTATGATATTTCTCGTTGTTACTTTTATTTCAGCTTATCATCAATACTAAAATTTACTGAAGTCTTCGTAGTGCATATGGTATTGGAGCCTTTGTTCTTATTCCCGTTGGATGTGACATCTATTATGTTAGGGGAAACTATACTAAGTGATCTCGTAATTTCATCAGCTTCGCATAATAATGATATTAAATACAAATTAAGAATGGGAAATGCGAAGTAAACAAACATCATTAAAATTGCTTTACTCTCAATGGAACACTTGTTGAGCAAATTTTTTCTATCAATCAATTTGAGTATAGATACATTTGGATAATAGTTTCAGTTTTATCTTAGCCATTTGGCATGTACTCTTAGTTCTTGATTTTGCTTCCCAATTTATAGGTAATATTCTTCAACACATATCATTTATTATTATTGAGGCAACTGGTTGTATATTCTACACAAGATCACAATGACGCTGGAACATACATGATTGTACTCTCAATACTTCGCTTTTGATAGGCCTTCCAGCATATTTAATTCGCAGAGCATTATTCCACACTCAGATTGCTACTAAAAGATAGTAATAGAAGAAGAAGGCCAATTATTACCTTATACTGCTATTATCAAAAATGAGAGTGCGCAGTACTCCTGCCTATCGACTATTAAGACGTTTACTAGAATTAGTATATTGTAATTATTGGAATCGAAACCATAATGCAACACGACTATCAACATCTATATCCTTTATTTTCCATACGACTTATTATGAAAGCATTAGTATATCATGGTCCAAATAATGTACAGGTAGATGA
>JBQCDO010000194.1:0-9872 GCA_051961195.1 Nitrososphaeraceae archaeon
CATCCGCATCATCAGGCAAAAATGTATTTGAGCTAGCAGAATTTACATTACTTCAATCAGAAGTAAATAAAGTAAATCAATATTTGGAGGACCACCATTGAACTGTAACTGCTATTCATAATCACCAGTTCTTTGAACATCCTACGCTAATCTATTTGCATGCACAAAAACAAGATAATCGTGAAAGTCTTTTGCAAGATATAAGAAACGCGTTGAAAAAGATATCATGTAATTGTGCTTAGTAAAGTTAGGTCCAACAATCCCAACTTTTTCTTGCGATTAGTCATTAATCATATTAATAATAACATTATTTGACATGAGTGACTTCCTATATTTGTTTAATGACTTTTGGATTAACATATATAGTTGCTATTTCTTTAATTGTATACGGTTCCCTTCTAAGACTCGACATATCTTATAGTAGTTGTAGTAATACGGACTCATTCTACTATTACAGTATTCTAGCAGATTATGAATCCCTTCTATCATAGGTACTCTCCCTTGATGCTTGTTCAATGAATGAGAATAGAGTGGCCTATATTCATCATTTTCAATTTGCTATCCAAAGTGATCTATGGATATAACTTTTGTCTTTGTGGCTACCAAATACAAGATTAGTAAGTATATTGTTAATATAACATTAATTATTGCATTAAATATATACATATCATTAATCTTTTTATTTACTATCATGAGCGGCTAAATCTTAAACTTAATGTTCTGTTGTTATTCTGGCCAGATTACACCCACAGCTAGCGTTGCGTACAACTCTACAGATTTATGTCAATATTACGCAGCACAGATTGTGAGATAACTAAATACTATGATGGCAATAGATGAAGGATAGATAAAAATGTCGAAAAATAATAACACTAAGCAACAACAACGATCCACCTTTCGTAATTATCAATACTTATTCATTGCTGCTGCAGTTGCTACTGCAATAGCCGGAATAGTACATCTGTATATGCCACTTTCACATCCAAGAATGCTTGGGAACCTACCAGTAGCAGTATTCTTTCTAGGTTCCGGAATTGCACAGATATTTTGGATATTGCCTATGATAAAGAGATGGGGAAGAAGATGGTACTACATAGGAATTGCAGGAAATATAGCTTTCATAGTATTATATGTTATAACCAGATTTCCTGGTAATCCTGTTAATGGAAGAGGTGGAGATGTTGATGCAATAGATATGATATGTGAACTAGCACAAGTGGCTTATATAGCAATAACTGCAGTAATATTAGCTAAGGAAAGAAGTATTAAAATAGTTGATAAAGAACAGCTAAGATAATCAGAATGGAATTGTAGAGGCTCAATCAGTACGAATAGTTATGAATTTACTTTTTCTTTTCTAATCGGTTAGATTACCAGGTCTATATAAAGAACGTAAGATCCACAGAATAGAGGTCAAGTAGGTATTTACAGCGCCCTAGCAAATATATTGTTTGTAATGGTACCAAAGATGTATATGATTACGCAATGCTTGAACAAAGATAAGAACATAACCTAGTGAGAATTCCATGATTTGAAGCATTGTTATTACTGTACTGACGTTCCTAATAGAAGCAAGTACAAAGATGGATTTAGAAATAATACATCGAATTGAAAAAATCAACTTTTAACCAATTCTTATATCTTTTAGAATGCATGTCAGAATCACCCGCATTAAGATGATCAATAAAGTAAACCCCCACGAAGCTAGAGTGGATTTTTCATTCAATAGGGAAGTATTCTTCATTATTGCTGGGGGTATAATAGGAGCCATGGTTATGGCAATTCCTTTGACCTTCTTTTCTACAGGAAGATCCCATGCATATGACCTTACTTGGATAGTATTTGGACACATTGTTGGAGTTCATTCACCTATATCATCTGCTATTATTGCAGGAATGACTATTCATATAGTAGTAGGAATCTCAATTGGGATAATATCAGGTATATTTCTATACAAAACTAACATTTTGAATATAAGTAAGCCATCGAATGGTTTGAAATATGGCCTATTTGTAGGTATACTTGTTTATCTAATCTTTTCCATTCCTGTACAACACTTTGTTTTAAATTTAGAATTTAGACATATATTGGTTCATAATAATAGCAATAATAATATTAATAATAACAATAGCAGTAATAGCAACAATAATAATAGCATAATATTCTCGAATTTTCAAGTATTTTCTATTCTTTATTCGATATTTATCAATCTTTTATTTGGAATCACGTTAGGTTTGTCTGCTTCTTTTTTATCAATAAAGTTTGGTGCTAGATACAGATGTCCTAGCTGTGATATATCATTTTCAAGAATTGATATTCTCCAAACCCATTTGTTGTTTGTTCACACTGATGATTATGATAAACATCAGACAACAAATAGAAAAAGAATCGTTATTTTGGGGGGCGGATTTGGAGGAGTAACTGTATTAAAAAAGCTCCAAACCCATTTTCAAACCGATGTAAGCGTAGATATTGCAATGGTGAGCAAAGATAACTATCTCCTTTTTACGCCAATGCTCCACGAAATAGCATCTGGTATGATAGAAACAAGACATATTGTAACACCAATTAGAGAATTTTGCAATAGATCACGCTTCTATTGCGCTACTGTAAAAAATATCGACTTGGAAAAGAAAAAGGTTTCAATTAGATCTTCCACTTCATCCGTATCAGCTCTTGCTGAGATTATAGGTGGTAGTAGTATCAATTTGTCAACAACAGCAACTAATTTTTTGGAATCAAAAACCCGATCACATCTGTACTATGACTATCTTGTTATAGCACTTGGAAGCGAGACAAAATTTTTTGGAATGTCAGATATTCAACAAAATGCATTTACAATAAAGACTATAAACGACGCTATAAATTTACGAAATCATATAATATATTTACTTGAACAGGCTGATCAATTATTATTGTCGGCATTACCAACTGCTGACGTTGACAACACTTACGGTTATATAGATAATGCCAAGACATTAGCTGAGCTTCAAAAAAAAATATTGACCTTTGTTATAGCAGGGGGAGGCTTTGCAGGAGTGGAAACTGCAGGAGAAATAAATGACTTTATTAGAGATTCTGTAAAAGAGTATTATCATAATATAGAGAGCAACAATATTAGAGTAATAATAGTTCATTCAGGTGATAGACTCTTACCTGAAATGAGTAAGGAGTTAGCAGAATTTGCATTAGAAAGGTTACATAAAAGCGGAATTGAAATAATTCTCAATCAACGCGTAATAGGAGCTACTCCAAATACTGTTAGCCTAAAAGATGGCACAATAATGCCAACAAAGACAATAATCTGGTCGGGTGGTGTAGCACCTTCTTCTTTACTTACCGGCATTTCCTGCGAACATGATCATAAAAGCGGCAGAATAATTGTAGACAAATATTTGGAGTTGTCCAATTATAAAGAAGTATATGCTCTTGGCGATTGTGCTCACATAATAGATCCTAATAGTGGAGATCCTTATCCACCAACAGCACAACATGCGATAAGGGAAGGAGCAGTAGTAGCAAATAATATTATAGCTTCAATAGAAGGAAGGTTAGGAGATAGAAAAACATTTGATTACAAGACAAAAGGAATGATGGCTAGCATAGGAAAGCGAACTGGCATAGGTAATTTATTAGGCATAGAAGTACAGGGCATTCTCGCTTGGTTGATATGGCGCGGTTATTATTTGGTACATCTTCCAACATTTCAAAAGAAAATAAGAGTATTGGCAGATTGGATTTTAGATATATTCTTTAAACGCGATGTAACAATGCTCAAAACACTCATAGAAGAGGAAGAAAAAGCAAAAGAAGTGAAGAACTCGGATCATCATCGTCATAACTATAACACTTGAATATATTGGCAGGTAGAAGGTAATGATGATGATGTAATCAGGTCATGCACGATTATATCAATAATTAATTTCGAGTTCTTATCTAGCATTATTTTATCACTGAAACATATTTAGAACTTGGTGACATAATTATATTATATGAGCCATAAAAAAGAAATAGAAGAGACGAATCTTAGTACCGACTCAGCTAAAAAACTAGAATTAGATGAACAGCCAAAACCTACTCGAAAAGTTAGTCATCCTGCTACCCCGATATCAAATAAAGACGAACCAAGTATACATGATAAGAGAAAAGGAACAAGAACAATAAAGTAAATTATTACAATTGAACTATAGGATTAAAGTACAATTCCCTCAGCCGTACTTAATTTTTCTATATTTAATTAGCATTTCAGTATTGCAATTATTGTCAATATGTCATCAGCACAGACAAATCACTATCCTCTATTTCCATAAAGTTAAAGATATTATGGTTGAACCTGCGATTAGAATACAGTATTTTTCGGTCTTTAGGACTTTTTGATTGTGGATCGTCGTTGTAATTTTAATAAAATTTAATCAGTATTACGGTCATAGTAGTCGTTCAATTGAATTTATCGGTAATGATAACCGGTGACCAAATCATAAATATAATTGCATTATTCATGGTTATAGCTAATAAGTGATACAATTGTGAAAACAATCATCTTCTAACAAGAGATTGTCTGCACCTAGGATAATCTACGATTGATACTAACATGTACCAATATGGAGAACACATAATATACACGGAAAAGAGACGAACACGGATATTCCCAAAATGTTGTACACAAAACGTTTTGGAAATTTCACAGCAATAAATGACCGCTCACTCTGTGAAATTTGGTGGGATTTTTGGTTTACTTGGTCCGACTGGATCTGGAAAGACTACCACAATTAATATTATCAACGGTCTATCGAAACCTACCGGTGGACAGATCTTAGTACTTTGCCATGATATTATGAAAGATACTCGTTCAGTACACGCAGCTCTTAGATCTGTGCCCCGGGAGACAGCTTCTATGAGGAACTTTGCTTGGATAAACATGTCAGTCCATGCCGATCTTTATGGCATACAAGGCCCACATAGTGACAAGTGTATTATTGAGATGCTAAATCTAGTGCAGCTATACGAATGTAAGGATAGTCGAGTTAGTACCTACTCCGGCGGCATGAAGCGTCGTCTAGCTCTTGCACGTGCATTACTTTATGATCATCAGCTACTTTACCTAGACGAGCCAATATTAGGAGTAGCCAAAAATGCGTCTAGGATGGCACCAATTCCTACCGTTACTTTTACCAAAAACTATAGACTACAAATTGGAAATCAAACTCTAAAGCTAGACTATGAAGTTAACCATCTACCTGGAAATATATTCATGCTCCAAATCAAAATGTGCTCATGCTAGCAGATATCATATTTCCAAGATGGGTTCCAATTCCATATTTGGCAATAGCTAAAGATACTGCAGGATTTATCAAAGCTCATGATATAGCGCTGAACAACTATGACTTTGACACACTTGTTGGTGGCCATCTAACTAGACTTGGGACACGAAAGAATTTGTTTCTGATTTGGAAAAGGCAGCCGCTAAGCGAACCAGGGAGTCCTGTTCAGCAAGATTACGAGCCAAGTAGGACGTTTCGATAATCCTTGGCTGATTTTCTCTAAATATATTGATGTAGTCAACGAAAATTGTGTAAATAGTATGTTACCCAAATGGGAAAATAGACTTGGAGGAGCACAGCAGTTCATGTCAACCCATTGCTTTACTGTGGCTGAATCTATGAGAGTTGATCCTACGGTACAGGCATTACTTCAGAACAGTACGTTTGTATACAAATAACTGGTCCATCTACTCCTAATTCTTGCTTTTCCTTTGTTTGAAAAAATTAAATTACACTGAATGTTAATGGTGAAGCTACTAGTATGGCTGATAATAAAAATTCCATCTCCCAGCATAGCAGAAGTTGTCAAGGCCTTTTTGCTTGCTATTTTCGGTATGTAATCATAAGACAGTTAGGCATAGACTATATTATCTATCGATTACCTATGATATAACTTAGTTACTTAATGTCTTTATTATTAACTGCTCTTTAGAGACTTAAAATCATAAAGGAAACAAAATTAATATCAGTCTTACCGATAAATGCTTTTAGTCACCACATCAGCAGTCAATCTAATAAAGATCATAACGACATCAATATAGTTGATTACATGCTTGAAAGCCATTATTACGGACATTGAACAATCTACACTAAATTATTTAACATTGCAGAATAAATCTCTACTTAAAATAACGTCAACGGTCATACTATCAAATTGACTACAGCGCGTTTTTATGTGACAAACGTACGCCAGCAACATTGTTATCATCAATGTACAAGATGTGGAGTATTGTATGACTGCGGACATATGGATTGCAGAAAACCGTTCTATTATTGCATCTGTCCTTCATGTTATTAATTTTGTTTCTTATCACTAAAACCAGACTACATTACTAGCAAAATGTAATGGCATTACTAGAAACGAGATCGATATGATAATATTCACAGATGTTTGCACGCGACTTGTACAACTGCATTGTAGGATAATATTTAGTGTCCTCATTGAATCATTATATGGTTTGATATCCAAATATCTCTTCAATCCCCCTAGGTTTCTTATCTTTGAACACATCTTTAGGACAATATTGAATTGAAAATCTGGCCATCTGATAGAGTAGTGGTATTAATGCCCGTCCCTTTTCAGTAATATGGTATTCCACTTTTACCGGGATTCCATGATATATCTTTCGTTCTATCAATCCATCTTTTTGCATTTCCTTAAGTCTTGCAGACAGCGTCTTCGCATTAATTTCTTCAATCGAATCAAGAAGTTGATTGAACCTTTTCTGGTTCAGGTAAATCATATTGCGTAATATTAATATTGTAAATTTCTTGCCGATTATTTTGAAGGTATTATTAATCGGACAGTTAGTCATATTCTTTTGTATAGAGGCAATTTCTTTATCTTCCATCAACTTACGGATCTACACCTAATAACTAGATTGGGTTGCCGACTTAAATAGTTACCCACCTTAATCTAGTGGTAATAGGTGAGTTACAGTCAATATGAACAGAAGATAGAGCGTCCTCGTCCATGTCACGCATTAGGCGGCACATGCTCAATATGTGTAAACACAGAAGGAAGAATGAAAAGCAGAATGACAGAGAGCAGGATAGGAGATGAAGTGGCAAACGACATTTATTAAGATTAATATCGAATTGATTGCGGAAAAATTAGAAAAGGAAATGAAATCAAGACTCACTCCAGCAACCGATAAGGCAGCTGATGCTCTTATTTAAAAAATGGAAAAACAATGGATGCAATGTTTCAACAAACAGGAGCATAGGAAGTATTCACAATAAGCTTGCAAAGATCTATCAGGAGGGACAAAATAATAAATATATACAATATACCATCATTGGGGTTAGTTTTTGATTGCGACTAAAGAGAAAATAGATTATTAATAATTGGTCTTATAATTCATCGAGAGATATTAAATAATAATCACTATTTACGCCACGATTATAATTATTTAATACTCAGAGATTTCGGATCACTAGTATATACAATCTGAACTAACGTATAAATAAAATGATTAACACTGGGATCATTGAACAGTATATTGACATCACGAATAAGAAAATGCATTGCGTGTGTACGGAAAAGTTATGTGGATTCGAAATACTGTACTTATCATCATGATGCATTCTTAAATTTAAAACAAAAATATAAGACATGGGTATATGCATATGGACAAATTTCTTGGCAAGAATATCTAAATAAACTAATTACGATGAACGAAGTTGGAGATTGGATAAAAGATGTAATTGTCGTAGAATCAAAAAATTTTTGAATGGACAGAGAATATCTTTCAGAGTTTACTGTAAATTATCTATTCGTAGGTGACTTGATCAGAAAAATATAGAATAGAATATTTGAAGTACCTCTACCTCAACTGTTTGCAGATGTACTGTTTTGAGCAGTTGCTGCTACGGTAGAATCAACCCTCAAAGCCTCTGACAATAACACAATGCCCTGCCCATAATATCCATGTCTTTTAATAGAAAATTTGCTATTAGGTTATTAATAATAAAGTGGAAGCGACAATGAGTATCCAACTATTGAAATATAGAAATAAAAGCTCTTGGGATGCATGTACTTATGATCAAGTTTCACGTTTAATTCAGTACAGGTGGGGTCAACAGGTGATTAAACGGCGACAATGGCGTGGAAATGAAATTGTTATGGATGCGGGCTGTGGAACAGGCTTACTCACAAAACAATTAACCAAACAAGTTCCAAGAGGAAAGGTATACGCTGTCGATATTGACACTAATATGATAAAACAAGCAAAAAACAATCTTAAATCCTTTGGTAATGTCAAAATAATACAGTCAAATTTTACAGACGTCATGCTTACCAAAAAGATGGATGTCGTTTTTTCTAATTCTGCTCTTCACTGGGTACAGGATCACAGAAAAGCATTTCAAAAATTTTGGGAAATGCTAAAACCAATGAATAGCAATGATATTAACGACATAAGTGTCAGCAGTAATAGCAATGATAATACTGGTAATAGTGGCCAGATATTAATCCAATGTGGCGGATACGGTAATCTACAGCAAATCATTACCATGTTAGAACGGATTACACATTTAGATCAATTCAAAGAATACTTTACACACTGGAAGCAACCATGGCATTTTGCCAAGGCCGAGTATACTAATGAATTGCTTCAACGAATAGGCTATGTAAACACAGCAGTATACTATAGTGATGACTGTGTAACTCTTCCAAACCGGCGGATCTATTCTAAATTTGTAAAAACAGTAGTAATGAAATCTTACCTAGACCACATATCGTCATATAAAGATAGTCATGACATCGATAAATTAAAGGACATGTTTTTAGAATTGTTTTTAGAGGAAGTTGAAAAAGATAGTAGTAGTAAATTGAATAAGCCCTGGTTCTTAGATTTCGTTAGATTAAATATTATTGCTTACAAACCTCATGCATAGTCGTGTGTTTTAATCAAAACTGAAGAGATTTGCAATGTTAAACTACCTATTAGTATCACCGTATATATACGATCAAACAATATAGTGATACCTGAATATTTAAGAAGTTAGTTCTGTCTTTGGTGTATTTAGTAACACCAGATTCTCAGCCACGATAGTCCATTTTGTACTTTAAAATCTCTGTATATTCTAAATCTAAAATCATCCTCTTGTTAATTGATGATGTAGTCATAATTATCTTTTAATTAATCAGTATTCAAATTTATTATATCTAATAGTCTACATGTGTATGAATGGGTGGTTTGCCGTAGAATCCATTTCCCGCTTTGACTCTTATTATTTGCAACTTATTCTTGACTTTGGTATTGTCTTTAAATTCTTGTGAACACTTACGGTAGCAATTATGGTTTATGATTTACTACTTTCAATTACTTCTATTAGTCCAGATTTCTGATGGGGACGCAGGGTTTGAATGTACTTCCAACCTGATTGTTCTAGCAAACTGGAATATTCATCAACAGTTCTTTCTCTTTCAGATGCTGCACACATCATATGAATATCGAAGAGCGGATAGATAATGGTTGTTCTACTCGTCATTTAACTTGCACAGACAAAAGTAGGGGTTGTTGTCCTCCTACAATTATTGTAAAACAGAGGATAAGCAATAGAAGTAGTGAGTATGCAAATACATCATCTCTATCCATAAATAACCTTCCTCTCCCTTAGTGATGATTGTTTTAGACATTTTCCCTCCTCACTATATGCCAAAAATAAAGCAGAAAATTGACAGTAGATAAATACCACTTTATGTAGAAATGCCCTGTGAAACTTTTTTACCTTTCGAAGCTTTGTCTGTTTAATATGCTATTTAAAATCCACGAATAATAATAATAATAATAATATGCTGGCATAGAAAAGACTCGTATGGCTAAA
>JBQCDO010000195.1:0-3479 GCA_051961195.1 Nitrososphaeraceae archaeon
AGTACTCAAGCAATAACCTCTCTTGGAAATACAAATCTCCGATCATTATTAATAACATCACAGAAGGAACCTACCCAGAAATGCAATACAAGATACCAGAGATTGTCAGATCCTGTTAAGGCATGGCTTGATGATAGGTCTGTACTTGGCGTGCAATATGAAACAGACAAACAGAAAGCGCATTCAGACTTTATTAATTATTGCTGGTATAAGCGGTTGAATAGGCTGGAAATAAATGTGCTAGGTAGAGAGTTATCGAAGCAAGGAGTGCAGGATAAACGCGTGGGTGCTGGAAATGAGAGTCCACATTTGGTCATGGTTAGCACTTAGGTCTAGTCTAAGGGAAGAAGGTTAGAATGGTTTGCTATAAGTAGGCGCGTTGTTCATAGCCTAATTGTACCCAGGATACCCGGGATAGTTTTGAATTCCATTATAGCTTTCTCATTATCTATTGTATCTTATACTTGAATATACCTAAATTCTTCCTTAGGTTAGAAAGTAACTTGGGTATCCCGGGTGTAGAATACTAGATCCAATTATAAAGATGATTTCTTAATTAGACCCTGTATTCAATTCTACATCACTAGCAATATGATTACGAGAAAATTGCGATTCAAAGAAACAAGTCTATGAAATCTAAAATACATGCTGAATGTTATAAGGAATAATAAATTGGTCAGAATAAGAAGTATTATTTTGTCTTTAGGATTGTTTTTGATCACTATGCTTGTATCATCTAGTTTATCTACTAGTTTCTTCAACCTGCAGAAAAACCAAGTACTAGCTCAACAATACATCCAGACAGTAAAATATAGAAACTTAGTTATAGATCTGGGAAAAGGGGTAAAGACTAATGCTCAACTCACTTATCCTGCTGTTGGCAAAGGACCATTTCCTGCTGTCTTGCTTATCCATGGATCTGGTGCTAATGATAAGAATGGAACATTGGGATTTGTTCACAAATATGGTCCGAAACCGCCAACACCGTATTGGCAGATAGCTCAATATCTATCAGAAAGGTGCTTTGCTGTACTTCGGTATGATAAGAGAGGCGTAGGTGCAAATCTTACAGTTAATCAGAACGTATGGGGAAATGCTACAGTCAACGATCTAATTCGTGATAGTGGTAAAGCTTTGAATGTTCTTGCAACTCAACCTGAAGTGGATCCTAAGAGGATAAGCTTAATTGGTCATAGTGAAGGTACAATCATTTCTCCTAGAGTAGCAATAGATAATCCAGCCAAGGTGAAGAATATAATACTTATGGGCACAGTAGCTCATAACCTTCGAGATTTGCTCCACTATCAAGTAGTATCCGTACCAGAAACCTACGCGAGACAAGTATTGGATAAAAACCATACTGGGCTGATATCAATACAGCGAATGGCAAAGGATCCTGTGCTAAGCCATATATTTGTCCCATCTTCCATCTACCTTACCTTTTTGCGTACTAATGACACCAAAGTTATAACTAACTATCTCATAAACAAATTTGGAAGTAATACCATCGAACCTAGTTATGTAAATATTGACAAACAACTTAAACCAGCACTAGTGAATTCATATAAAAATATCTCTACATTCAATCAGTCCAGATGTAACAATCTTGAAGGATGTCCTGTATGGTATAGGTCACACTTTAGGCTGGTACCCACTATAAATATTATTGGTAATGTATCCAATTCTACTAGCATTTTACTGCTCAATGGAGAAAATGATAAGGACACACCGGTTCAACAAGCGTTTCTGTTACAACAAAGATTAACCGACGTAAATCATCCTGACCATACATTGATAACATATCCAAATCTAGGACATCTGTTCTATCCTTCATATCGATGGTTCACTGAAATTGGACCAATACAGCAGTATGTATTAGCAGATCTTTATTCATGGCTTGAAGCTCATTCTGGATTTACAAATCATGCAGCTGCCGCGCGCCTGCCCGCTCCTTCTATGCCATCCTCTAACTCTACGGCTAAGTAAAATAATCATGAGAATAACAACAGTGTACATTAGTTTGTTTAGCATTAATTCTTACAGGCAATACTATAAGACGAAATATTCTTATCAATAAGGGGTAATTTTTCTTTCCGTTATGGTGCTTTTCACATCTGAATGAAATAAATTTACTCCCTTAGTAGTCAGAATTTGGTTCAGGTATAGAATTGATGAATAAGACGAAAGTTAATCAAATTAATATTGGACCTATGATCATATTAAAACACTGGTTCATAGTACTGCTACAAAAAATAATGACGTACACGGGGGTAATTTTTCTTTCAACCGCTCAGCTGGCTGCTTCTTTAGCTCCTTGTTCTTTGCCATATTGTACCATTCTCTTTATCAACTCTGTTCCAATAGATCTGCGTCTGAAATTTGGATTAACTCTGACACCTTCTAACCATACCCTTTTCCTATCAGGACATACATAAGCATGAGAAAGTGCTGCTATTACTCCACTGTCCTCCTCTTCTTCTTCTTCTGCAACCGTCAAATATCCATTTGGATCAGAGTTCCAATCATCCCATACTTCCTCTATGCAGTCACCCCATTCAAATGTATCAGTACAGAATTTTAAAGCATTATTTTTATCAGATTGTTTTGCGTGCCTGAATTTCAACAGTATTATGCTGTTGTACTAAAAAGGGCTATAATACGTTTTTTTGAAATTAATAGGCGAGTCCTCAATTGTATTTCACACGAGTAACATACAGATATAGATATATCGAAGAATAAAAGTTACGGACGATATAATTGGAATTTTCGTAATTTATAGAATATTTTTACTACCTGGTGGATTGGGTAACGAAGTTATAAGATTTGCTAGCGGGGACTTTATGTCAGGTGATTCTGTGACAGCATGCAAAAACAGACTTTAACACGAATGAGAAACAATGTAATACAAACACTGGATTAAGTAAATACGGCTGCTTTTTCTTCACCGGATAACGGATCTGTAGATAGGTCCAACTGAGCCCTCGAGAATGTGACCAAAATGCAAAGAAGGTCTGCATGATTCGTAGCCTGACCCGAGGAAGCCAGCGGATGAAAAAAGTAATAATTGCTGCTATCTAGACTAATTGGCAATTTTTATTAAATTCTATTGTTTGCTATAGTTTTTCAATAGAAATTGATTAGAAATGGTAGAGTAAAAAGCATGAAACGGGCCCATATTCAGAGTCATATAGTCATGTTCAAAAATTGATAGGAGTCTGCTTAAATAAGATGCTATAGAATACTACAATATGTGTGACTTTATATCAGACTACGAATATAGCAAGCTCTTCAAGAGAAGAATGGATAAGCTAGCTGATGAAGAAGAAAAACAGCAACCAGAGCTGGAGAAAGTAGAAGAGCAACCCTTAGTGACTTTAAACTAAAAAGGTTGGTAGACAACCAGGCTGCGGACTGAGATAATAATCTTACTAAAAACCCCTATAATTGAAAATACAAAAAATGGGATTCGTGATGTGATT
>JBQCDO010000196.1:0-14262 GCA_051961195.1 Nitrososphaeraceae archaeon
TACAGGACAAAAAACTTGATATAATCCACGAAGAAAAGGAAGAAAACTATTGGGATCTAAAAGCGCATAAAGGTACTAGAGGCAGTGTTATCATTGGAAATGTTCGTGATGTGGAGGTTATGATAAGCGGCAACGAGGGTAATTATGATCTGATTCTACGAACAGGTGCATGGGGTAAAGATATAATCGTTCCAACAGCTATAGCAGGTGTTCTAACTGCCGGAGTAGCTGCAGTTCCCGCAGCTGCAGTATCAGGTTATAGAGCACATGCATTTGAGAAAAATTTCTGGGACTACATAAAAAAGACATTGTCCGACATAGGAAGCGAAAAAGCAACAATGTCTCAACCTGTAGTAGTGACGCATTAAGTTGCTACATTAAGCATATTTTGTGGGGAATATAATGTCAGACTCCAGTTTCTTTCGACAATTACCATCTAGAATACAAAGGACAAAAGTTAGTGGGCGCTTATTAGGATTAGGATTATCATCATTACTTATCATTCTAGCATTTGTCACGCCAACATTTTCTAATCCCACTCAAATATCATTTGCTCAAAATAGCACCTCGTTTGTTAGCTCATTAGAAAATCTAGTAAAGAAAGCAAATAACTTGAGTAAAAGTTACCACAATGAGACCGGAAAAGCTGCAAAAGGGCAAGTTGATAATAAGACGATAATAGCAATAACAGATAGTTTTAAACCGAAATATCAAAGTCTGATAAACGAAGTAAAGACTCTGCAGCCTCCTAAGCAACTCCAAAATGCAACAGGTCTATATCTCAAGAGTCTTGAATCAGAGCTTCAAAGCAATAATCATTTCCGAAATTATTTAGCTACCAATAATGCTACTGAGAGTAAATTATCTTCCAAATTGTTATCTGATTCATTCAATTACGAAATAGAGGCATTTAAAAAGCTCAAGGCTAGTGGATTGTTTTCGATAGTGCCATGACCAATCTAAAACTACCGTAACATCCCAGTACTTTGATACCCAGTGTCTTTTGGTATCAGCATTATAGAAGCACTTACGAACATACGTGGGATATTACATTGTCCACATGTAAAATGAGATGTGGCTTATGACGGTGATAACATTTCAAAGACAAATACTTTTATTGTTATTATATTGTTTTCTCATGTTGGCAAAATCTCTATGCTGTTAGCTGTGTTCTCTCGATTTCTTGTAACCTAGCTGATAAAGACACAAGCTGATCTGATAATTGTGCTATAGCATCATCCTTTACTTTATCGCGCTGTCTTAGTGACTGATTTAATTCTTCCAATTCTTCTACCTTCGTCTGTATGTCTGCGCCCTGTCTTTCTAGTTGATGGACATTAAGGAATGTTAGATAAGGCTCGATTTTACGGAATATCTCTGCTTTTTCTGAATCCTTTTTGCGCCAGTATGTAGAGCCAGAATGTCCTATGAAATACTCAGAGTAATCGGCGTAACCAAGATCGGAGATCGTGGTCTTTACAAACCTTCTAAATGAATGAAGAGTAATTTGTCTTCGTCTGTCACCATCCTCTCTAGCACCTTTGCCCATTCTATCTAAGGTTTTTGTATACTGACATTTTTGATGTATTTGGAAACTGCTTCGCTATTATTGATCAGGAGCCTGATGCTCTGCTGGGTTGGTAACGACGATGAATGGTTGGCCATGATTACTATTACTATCTGAATCTATACTTTTATACCTTTTGTATTCATAGACTTTAATGCCCTATGAATCGGACAATTTAGTGAGTTTTGTCGCCTCTGGCTAGCGAGAATTGCTAAAAGTGAAATAAATTGAGGTAGCATTTACCGCGGCTCGTTCATGGTTCTTGGAGATTTGGATTAAATTTGGAAAAACGTATTTAAAATCAACCCAATAACTTATTCTTATGAACCTTCGAGAAATGGCGTTGCAGTTATGTACGTGTACGTCGATAGAAATATTGACTGGAGTTGGGGTTTCTCTGTATCTTCTATATCTTCATAGCTACATGCTTGCAGTTATAACCTCGATTGTATTTACGCCGCTAATAGTATTCCATTTTATAGTAGCAAGAATGTCGAGGTCAGACGACTATTGTTGCTATGGTCAGAAATGCAGTAGGAATTCTTGGCCTTTAAAAAATGATATACTTAACGAGACTAACAAAAATCGGCATTGATTTTGTTATTAGACACCTAGAAATATATGCGACCTATGATTAATTTGGTAGTATATTGACACTTATTCATATTCATTGCCAATTCGGTAACACCAAGTATTACAAGTCTTTTATTCTACACCAATCACATCAGAGTAACCCTTAGGAGTATGGATAATCCAGCCAATTCTGCTATATGTATACCTACAAAATACGGAAGTAATCCTATAGCATATAATGGGCTCATTGCAAAATACGCGTATACTGCAATTATATTTTGTACCATCAATAATGCGACAAAAAATATAAGACCTATGGTAAATCTTGCTTTGGTATTATTGTAGATTTTAGCGTAGATAGAAAGCAATGCTACTAGAATACCAATGTTTGCTAATCCTACGATTGCACTTATAGTCATTAATGTTTCCATAGGCTCTGATTTATATCGCTTAGAATTCTCTTATTTACTTTTTTCCATATTTAGGCCATGTAGAAATCATCGCGTTAACGACAAGGTCCGTTCGCCTATTGCATGTTATATGCTATGCATTTGAATGATGGTTCCTTGTTTTGTGTTTTACTAGCCCTGAAGTAACATGTCTTCCAAATACACCCTCTTTGACAGACATTGTAGTTCAGTCCTTGTTACGTTGATGTACACTAGTTGATTATATACTGGTTTGCTATGGCAACATTGGATTTGTTTTCTACACCTACACTTTGTTCTCAATATATGAATACGATACTATCTAGGGTAATGAACGATGGAGTATGTTTTGATGCCTTCTTTTACAAATACGTTTTTTTACTTTGCTGTCATATCCCTTCTCCTCTACTACTATCGATATTGGTTTAATGTCTGATGTTATTATTATTATTATCAATTCAAAATCAACATTGTCATGTTTTTGTAGAAGCCCTCCTTATCTTGATGGTACATATTATATGCTTATTACATCAGCTCCGATAGACGGCTTAGCATTTTCCTTTTTCTTAGTTTAGCACTTCTAGTGAGTATGGTGATGAACATGTTCACTTGAATCTAGACGAATCTACTCCTAGAATATCTGCTTGGCATTAATTAGATGATGACGAAAAGAAGAGATCATTCTTTCTAGAATGGTTGTTGCGATCCTATCTGTAGATTTCTGTAATGTGGTGAAATGGAGGTATTCTACTAGACATATTGATGAACGTCCAAAGACAATGGGCTTTTACCAACATTAAGTAAATATACTATAACTTTATCCTCCTTCTGTTTGATAGTAAGCAGTCACAGATGCTGCCAGATTGTAAAAATGTGATTACTCTTACCAGGACAAAAAATGGTATCCGGCATTCCTTATGGATAATACTGTACCTATGAATTTGGCCTATCTTGATTCTTTCACCAGATCTATGGTATATTACTGTTACACAGATTTTTTCAGCAAACAGATGGTTTCGAGGCCCATATTTATGCTAGCTACCGAAAGTGAATCATTTTTTTAGTTTTGAAATTACATCCCTGAATGCGTCTGCGTTAGCCTCAAGATAGTTGGAAATAAAATATAATACCCCATATTTTTCTCCCAATCTGGTAATCAGGTTATTCTTTTCAAGGACTGTAATATGATGTTGTATTGCTTTATAATCAAGACCTAATGCTTCAGCAAGTTGGTTAATGTTATACGGACGCTCCATTAATAAATGAACTATTTTAATCCTATTATTCCCACCCTTTGATCCAGCAAAGAGAAACCATAACAAACGTTTGGCGTTGGGATCAGGCATTATAACTATCTAATTCTGATACTCTGTATGCAATTTAAACTTGAGGAGCCCCTAGAATGGACAGTATATGAACATGATAATCTCAAATTACTTCATTATTATATTTTAATTATTAAGTACATAGATACTATTGGCCAGACAAAATTATTTTTATATTACTTTTTAATTTGATGTGGTGTTGTTAAAGCAGTTGACGATCATGATGAAGCATTTAGAATTCTTGTTAGGTAGTGATTTGTAGATCAGATTGTAAGATCATGAACTGATTTGATTCTATAGTGATGTCTACGAGTTAATTATGGCCAGAATGACGATGATTCGCAACAAAATCATTCACTCCATATAGAAAGTATACATAAAAATTAAAGTCCAATTGGTTGGTTGGATGTAGAACGGACTGCTTAATATACTAGAAATGAGCTTTACGGAAGCAATTGATTTTCGAAAATTAAACAAGAGATCCACATACGTCGTCTGATTTTAAGAATAGGAATATGAGGATAATAAAAACGTTGATCAGACTTTCATACTTACCATTGATCTAATTGCAATCACAAATACTGTTGCTGCAAGAGCACCCAATATCAGGACTTGAATATTAGTAATTGCACTTATCTGCGAAAATATCCCAGCTCTGCTAATATCAACAATGTATGTTAACGGATTTAGATAGAAGGCGAAAGTTAATGGACCTGGTAATCCTTGTGCAGGATAAAACGCTGAACTAACGAAAGTAAAAAAAAGGAAGAGACCATTACTTATTACATTATGCGCTTCACTACTTTTAATTTTGGTTGACAATATTATAGTGAAGGAACCAAAAAATACTGAACCACTAGCCAAGGCATATATGATATACGGTACGCTCCATAATGTTATATTTGCATTCTTATACATTGTTGGCAGGCCAATAATCATTATTAGCGCAGCACTGACTAATCCAATTAGAATAATTGTTATAAGATTGCCAATAATGTATTGTACCTTACTGAATTGCATGACCAGCAACTGTTGAAGCATTCCATTTCTCTTATCATTCCAAACAATGCCACCAGCGACCGCAGAGCTGCCATTCATAGCATTAAACCCAATCACACCTGAAGTTAAAAACGAAGTATAGGTAACGGATACGGATCCAATGTTAATTTCTCGATTTCCTATTAATGTGGAGTATGCATAGCCCACTATGAATATATAAACGACAGGAAAAGCTACCATCCAAATTAAGAAAGACTTGTCAATAGCCGCGACGAGATTTCTATACACTAATAATACTATATTATTTACTATCAAGATGAGTTAACGCCCCACTTCTCTACCATTTGAATAACCATTTTTATCGACGACTGACAAGAAAACCTCCTCTAGAGATGGTGGAATTATAGAAATGTTTTCTAATTGCAGACCATCTTTATAGATAAGTTGCAACACCTCAGAAATGATCTCCTCTACATTATCAGCTGTAATTGTAATTGTATGTACTCCATTGAACCCAATAAATGAATTAGTACTATTTGGATCTTTTCTACCTTGTCTTTTATTAACAATATTCTTAAGATGATCAATAAGGAGTTTATTCGGTATGTCATTAAATGTTAGTTCTATGGTTTTGGTTCCTTTCCCATATTTCTGTTTTAGCCCAGATGGTGTATCAAAGGCGATTATATTTCCCTTGTCCATAATAGCTATTTGGTCACATAGATATTCTGCCTCTTCCATAATGTGTGTAGTAAAGAATACAGTCAGACCAGACTTGACTTGGGACTTTATATAATCTAAGAGCAGTCTTCTTGCAGAAGGATCTAGACCTACCGTTGGCTCATCTAGGAAAAGCAGATCCATTTCATGGATAAACTCCCGTGCAACCTGAACTCTCCTCCTCTGACCTATGGAGAGTTCATCATTTTTGATACTTTTAATGGATTCTAGATCAAAAGTGTTGAGAATTTTATTTATTTTTTCTTTTCTGAGTTGCTTGTCATTTAGCCCCCATAATATGCCATATAAATCAAGTGCCCTTTCCACTGTTAGGTTTGTTTCAAAACTAGGATTTTGAGAAACTACTCCTACCCTTTTTTTAATTTCTGATTGATTTTTTAAAAGCTGTCTTCCAAAAATGTAAATACTCCCAGACGTTGCCCTAAGTAGAGTAGTAAGAATTTTTACTGTGGTAGTTTTTCCCGCACCGTTTGGACCAAGAAACCCAAAGACTGATCCATACTTTACGTCAAAAGTAATATCATTTATGGCATAAGTATTAGCCTTACCGTACCGCTTCCTAAGATTAGAAACTGAAATACAATATTCACTTTTTTGGATTTTACACATAGTCTATCATCACGAATTATTGTTATCATTTTTCAATTCAGCATGAAAAATAGAATATTTGTAGTCACCATCAACCATCACCCTGTACTTATTCAAACTACAACTGAATTCCATCATCTGTCTTCAGGATGTCGGCATTACGACCTTTATTTGTTTGTAAATGGTCGTTTTAGCAGATCGTAGAATCTAAAGTGTCAATACATTTGGTACATCGTCTTTCCGCTTCATCGTTTACCCCCTAACTACATCGATATCTTCTAAATTCACTTTTGGAAGGAGAACTAAAAATTGCAGATATATCTTAAATGTGTTCAAATCTAAGTTGAATCCAACCAGCAATTCGATATCGTTGTTTTATGGCGGAATAATTAAACGAACTTGCACTTATTAAACAAGCCGGATTTCATTATCGACTTATCTTCACCATTTTGCATTGATGTTCCATTTATATAAAATGTTGGACACTATGTGTTAACATATATATGTATGTCGTAATTAGACAAGAAATTAAAACAACATCGTTCTCCTGTTCGTTTCTCAGTTGGTCTTAAAACACTCTCTAGTTCAAGCTATTAATATCTCAAAGTAAAAATGTCATATCTTTTATTAGAAAGATCTAATGAACTAAGAGAACCAACCATATTGATATCTCCAATAAATCTCATATACAGAAAAATCTGTTGTAACTACAGGTGGAGTTCTTATACCAGCAAGTTGATTCCAGACCATACCATAAACATATTGTTATTTGCAGAAAACTATATGCCAAGTCTTGAAACCACGATATGTCTCTAACTAACTTCTACTGCATAACTGAATCTCTCATCTAATTCAGGCATGATATCTTTTAGACGATCCATACTTTCAAGAGAAGATCGACTTAGTTATGAGTACTATTTAACAACATGATCCACTTTCAACCTCTCATTTTGTCTTCTAGCACATACGTTGTTGGTCAGTTAGTTGTGCAAGAATTTATCAAAAATGACGTTTAATATCGCGAATTATTACGTGGTCTATATACTACTTATATATTTACAGAATCTGTTATTAATTGCGGGTAAATATGGATTCTTCTGATTCCTTTTCAGTTGCAGGAGATGCTAAAAGAACAGAGGCAGATTACGGTATTGAGAATGTAGTGGATACAGAATTACATTTTTTCTTTAATGCCAAAAGAAGAATAGATGCTTGTATGAATTATACTATCCCGCCATTAGCGGCTAGAACAGAACCAATAAAGAAATCATTTATCGATGCCAAAAGAAGAGGTGTCAAGATAAGATACCTCGCTGAAATTACTAAGGACAATGTAGACTGCTGCAGAGAACTGATGGAAATTGTAGATGAGTTTAGACATTTGGAGGGTATCATGAGCAATATTATGCTAAGTGAATCAGAATATATTGCACCTGCAGTCGTTTCTGATGAAGGAAAAATTGCTTCAGAAATTATTTATTGCAATATTAATTCATTCGTAGAACAACAACAATATTTCTTCGATATGCTTTGGAATAAAGCAGAAACTGCCGAACAAAAAATCAGAGAAATAGAAGATGGAGCAAAAACAGATTTTATTGAGATAATCAGAGACTCTCATAAAGTGCAGAAACTCGCATTTGATCTAATAGGAGAAGCAAAAGAAGAAATTCTTGTAATATTTTCAACTGCGAATGCATTTCATCCTCAGACAAGGTCAGGAGGTATAAAATCAGTAATTGAGACGGCATTTCGAGGAGTAAAAGTTAGAATTCTTACTCCGTTTGATGAAAAGGTAAAGGGGTTTGTAGAAGAATTGAAATTGGAGTATGGTAATAATGGTGGCAACAGTAGTGAAAGTCTTGACAATAAAAGTTGTAATGGCGACAACCATAGACATGCCGATAGTTCAAACACTGTTGCTAAATTAATAATTCGGCCAATCGAACCTCAATTACAAACCAAGATCTCGATCCTAATTGTTGACAGTAAATATTCTTTAGCTGTAGAATTAAGGGATGACAATAAAGATACTTCTGATAAAGCTATGGGATTGGCTTCATATTCTAATAGCAAATCTACTGTATCGTCTTATGTATCGATATTTGAATCATTGTGGACTCAACTTGATCACTACGGACAATTGAAGAAAGCAAATAAACAACAACTTCTAATTGAACGACTAGAAGCTCACGATTCCTTACAAAAAGAGTTTATCAATATGGCTGCACACGAGTTACGAACGCCTATTCAACCAATATTAGGCTTGGCCGATGTCTTGGGTAGTAAGAAAGGCAACATTGAACAGTATCAAGAATTCATATCTATTTTTAGTAGAAACGCACGTCGATTAAAATCTCTTACTGAAGATATTCTAGATGTATAAAAAATCGAATCTAAATCATTAGATCTAAGAAATAATGTGTTCGATTTGGTTGCCGCAATTAACGATTATAGAAATGATCGTAAAAGTCTTTCAAAGAGATGGGAAATATCATTTGACTGTAAATTCAAGAATGCTTTAGTCTTTGGAGACAGACAAAGAATTCTTCAGGTTGTGCAGAATTTATTAGATAATGCATTAAACTTTACAAAACATGGCCCAATTACATTATCTCTGTTAGAAAAGACAAAAAATGCAAATGCAAAGGAATGGAACACAGCTATAAAGGACGAAGGTGAAGGAATAGATTCAGAGATAATACCCAGATTATTTACCAAATTTGCGACGAAATCAGAACATGGGATAGGGTTGGGTTTGTATATTTCAAAGAACATAGTTGAAGCACATGGGGGCAGAATATGGGCAGAAAATAATGATGGGAAAGGCGCTAATTCAGTTTTAGTTTGCAGGTAAGTAATTAATAATCAATTATCCTCAGATATATAAAATCTAATTAACCAATTGCAGTATTTAATCAATTATACTTATGTATCTTTGGAATGTGTTTTTTCTGATTGATAGGATTAAGGTGGTCATAACCTAAAACATTCAAATAAAAAATTAGGATAGAGTGGAAGGAATCTTTTGCTGGCTTTTAATGACGATGATGGTGTTTGTGATGCTTGTGATGATGATGTTTGTGATGCTTGTGATGATTGTGATGATGATGCTTATGCTTGTGATGTTTGTCCTTGTGATGCTTGTCTTTGTGGTCCTTATCTTTGTGATGGTCTCCGCCTGCAAATGCCTCATTGCTTACTACGGGTGCGGTTGCAAGTAGTGCAAGGGTAGTCAGTAAGACTCCAACTCCAATAGTTAGGGTAGTTTTTGTTAACATCTTAGTTCCTCTAAAGAAGACTTTTAATATAAATAAAATTGATATAACTTTAAGGACATTGTTACTCTCATACAGGACTCTACAAAAGGGAGTTGGAAATATATTTTACGATCACAGATTTTACTTCAATGATAGCAGCATGACACTCTATCACATATTCAATTATTGATATGATCAGGATAGCCATCTTTTCTGTTGCCATAATGGCCATACTCTTAACGAGTGTAACCGCTCTAACTGCTCTAACAACTACAGCCAGCAATAACAATAACAATCTTAATCTAGCATTTGCTCAGACACAAGTTGGAGAAGCAATATTACTATTATCAATGCCAAAAATATTGATACTTTTAGGGCAAAAGGTCAACTATCGAGTTTGGCCTCAGATACATTAGCAGCAACAGCATCTAATAATGCTTCAGAGAGGTGGGTTCTTGGTGGTTCCAAGTCCCCATTTTGCATATTCTGCGCACTTAGGATCTCTGTTTAATGGTATATTCAGAAAGATATATGGCCATTCTATTTATTAAGATCATACGTATACAATTTCTAATTCCAAATTTGCTATTGTAATTTCAGTCGGTTGGATCGTGATAGTTGGTCAATAAAATATTGACCCAGGATGAAATTCTTCCCTCGCTGTTGTTATCAAACAGAATACCAATTGGCGTTTATCTGCATTTCAAGATTTATGAGCACAGTTTATCGGAAGACCAGAAATGAGAATAGTTCTTTATCATTCATAGAATGTCTATAGCGATTATCCTAGTTAGCATCTGCATTATCTTTTCGAGCCCTCTCTTTCTCATTCTACTTTTCCTTACAATCCTAATTACCTACAAAATCAGGAATCAGATTCTGTTGCTGCCTTAGAAGTAGAAATAAAGAACAATCGCCATCGCCACCACGACCATTACCAATTATAAAAAGATTCTTGTTGTAGATGATGATCCTGACCCTACGTTAACTTTTAAAGTCAGTCTAGACGGTTAGTTTCACAATGACAGGAAAAGATTTTAGGTATATACATATAACGATCCCTTGTTAGCATTAACACAATTCAAACGACATTCTTATGATCTTCTATCTAATATTTATATCCAGACATGAATGGTTTTTAGCTCTGTGAAAAGATATTAGAATTAGATGTTAACAAGAACATGGCGAAGATATTTTTAGTATTATCGTGAAGGCAGAGAAATAATTCCGGAGATCGTGTATCTAGAAAATATCCCTTAGCAACAGGAGCCTATCCTATGAAGCATCATGCCTTTCTCCACTAGGTATTCTAGGACAACTCTGCAATTTTGCGACTATATCAACCACAGAAATAATAGAAGATAATCTCCACTTTCTCTGAAATCCTTCTTGCCCCAGTATGTAAAAACTGGAATGTCATATAAAATATTCAGAATAATCCGCATATCAAGATCAGATATAGTAATCGTTACAAACCTTCTAAAAGAAGTGTGACTTGTCATCGTCGTACGTTACCATCCTCTCGTGCACCTTTACCATTGCAATCTAGATTCATTTGAAAAGATTTAAGCAAGTTAGATACCCCAGAGATAGTTTAGTTTTTCAATATCCCGTAGTCTGCAAATATTAAATCATTATTCTTTTAAGCAGATTTCTATATTTGTAATTGTTGTTTCCAAGTAAATAGACATTGGACTGCAGGAACTTGTCAAACTATCGCGTAGGTGAGTGAGTATTCTCAATCAAGTTACATATATATAAGTTAGTTCTAAAAGAGGCAATAATGAATCAAAGAATCTTATCGATCTGTATTATATCGACATTACTCATCTCGGTGCCTTCGACACTTATATCCTTCCATGGTGTCCACGCACAAAATAATCTAAACAGTAGTAAGAGTAACCTTGGCATCAAACCAATTGTTCCCAAATTTTTACAATCATTAAGGAAAGATATTAGTGGACATTATAGTAACCCAACTTTTGGTATTGATGATGTGGCATTTCCTGGCGGATGGCATGGCCGTGCAATTGAGACAGAATTTGGGCTTCTTGTAAACATGCACCCTGGAAACGAAAGTCAATATTTACGTAATTTGTTAAATAGAGAAAATCCTGTCATTAATCCCGCTATCCTGGTACAATCACTGAATAATTCAATAATCAATAAGCTAAGCTTGCCTAACTTTTCTATTTCTAAAAACTGCAAAGAATTGGCAGCAAACTCCACATCAATCATAAATGGTAAGACATTCCATGTATATACAATAGAATGCCCCTTCTCCAAGCTGTTTTCAAGAGTATCCACAAATAATCAGAGTGGAGCAAGCGCTAACCTTGGTAATAACAATACTTCCACTATCCCACCAAAGAATTTCAATATTAATGGAGTAGGACAGACAAAGGTCTATGAATACAAAACGCCGGCTAGAACTTACCGGATAATGTTAGTAGTTAGCAGTCCGTTATTCTCATCTGCCCAACCAACTGCGATTCAGAGGCCCGATATAAGTAAGTATGTTCCAGTCATCGACGCTACCGTAAAGACTCTGAAGATTAAATAGGTGGAGGAATGTTTACACCCTCCACCTGTACTGTACTACTATCCAATCGAAATTAATTTATCCTAGTAGAAGCGCACCGATATATGAGATTGTTACTGATTGAATTAATAAAAAAATGATCGACCACAGATTATCGATAATGTGGGTTTACATTAACTCCCTTGCTCGATTTTCATTACAAATATAAATAAAACTAGGATGACCTCATGACATATTTTGCATTTGCGAACTTCATGGCAGGCTGGCGTCTCGTTAGGATGCATATCTAACATTTCGTCTCCGCTCTTTCTGTAAGTTAGTTCAGATATGTAATTAAAACCTTGGACTGACCTAGTCAATGTAGCCAGTTCTTAAAAACTATCGATTTTAGGCTATGCTGCACAATTTGCTGGTTCAGTATCCAGCTACATTATCAGTGATGTGACCACACTAAAGAACATATGAGTCAAGATCTACCATGTCTAGGTCATATCAATTTCCCATCATATCTTTTGGAATATGTATAGCCGTGGATATATCGTTGGTTGCTTCTTCTAAGACCCTTCTAGAGAAGACTGATAGATTAGGGGTCAATATATGTTTACATTCTCATAGCGACGGACTCACCTTAACTGTTTCAGAGGAACTGCAGCAATCTATAATACTGAAGACAACATGGAGTAGCCTCCGAGCTTCTTATGGTACTGCATTTCGCGATAATGAGTGTACGCTCCTTAGGTCTCCTAGTCGGCAGTGCTGACAGATTCTACCATAGGATTTCGAAGATAAGACTTGATGTTCATACTTCTTCAAACCCTACTAGACATCACTAGAAATAACTCATTTCATGAAGACAACGCCGTAAAGGTAGTGTCGCCTCTTATAAAAATGTGCTACCATCCTCTAAAATGAGTCTCTTTTATAGATAGCTCAGGATGTCTTCAATCACCATTAAGACAGATCCGAATCGGGCAAGTCTTGATGAATCCACTACGTATTTGAATTGTAACTAATATTTAAATGAGCAATGGCCAAACAAGTAATAGCTATCTCACATCGCTACTGTTGACCCCGAAGGGTATTCCGGCGATTACGAAATATTCCACTCCATCTCTTTGATGAGGGTTTTGCCATTGAGGAGGAATGAGGTACAATTGAGATTCTATCCATAGTTGGAATTTGAGAACGCATCTCAGTCTCTATCTCAATCGATAATGACTCAACTTCAGTTAACGATTTGTTACCATCAATTTCGATATGTACTTCAGCTTGTGTTACTAGACCAGTAGGACGAAGCAGTACTGACCTAACTCTAATTTGTTCATAGCTGAATTTCTCTTCGATAGTCTTCTTCACGATCTCTGTAACCTTGGGATCTTGCCACGAATCCACAAGTATAAGCGATGAGCGCTTAAGTGAAATATAGGAAACTGAAAAGATGTAACCAGCAATGATCATACCTCCTATAGCATCAGCTTGTAAGAATCCAAGTTGAGAGGCTATGAGTACACTAAGAAAACCGATGACTGAAGCAGAGCCATCTTTTATCGAGTTTTTAGCATCTGTTTTTAATGAGAGTATGTCATATTTGTTTGCGATTGTTCTCATTTGAAATGCCCTGTATAGAGAAATGCCTCCTGCAACTGCTAGAACGCTCATAGTTAATACCGGCTGTTGAATTTCTCTTGGTTGGATTAGAGCTTCATAAGAATGATAAAATATGATGCCGCCTATTACGATCATTCCTATTGCCGCCATTAGCGCAGCAAAGCTTTCGACTTTATGATATCCAAAATGAAACCTTTTATCTGCTGGTCGGTGCGCGATTCTCAGACCCAACAATACTATGAAAGATATCATTGCATCAGATATGGAATCAGTTCCATCTGCTGTAGCAACCGCACTACCGCTAAAATATCCAGCTGCGAGTTCTACTATACCAATACTTATTAATGTGATAACAGAAATTTTGGCGATTCTCTGACCTGCTAGGATCCCTTCGTTTATCAAGCTAGAGGTTGAATTTGTAGATCCCGTATTCACGAGCGGTTTAGGATCACCACTAATGTGTTCTCTCGTTATTTCGTTATCATCATCCAATACTACGATATACAATAATCATTGGTATTTGTCATATTTAAGATTTGAATCTACCAATTAAATTTGTGAAATTTGACGAGTATATGGGTGGAGAATTCATAAGGAACTGATATATTTATAGTATTTGAAATTTCTGAAC
>JBQCDO010000197.1:0-4244 GCA_051961195.1 Nitrososphaeraceae archaeon
CATGCAACAAGGGCTTATTTTTTAATAATATCAGAGAAAATATGTTTAATTATTTTTATATTTGATCGTCCAATCAATAATTATGGATTACGGTAATTTATGTGAAGACATTCTTAACTTGGATCCAAAGATGCGTTTTGCGGGGGTCTGTGATGATACTGGCGAAATAAAATATGGTGGACAACGCGAAGGTGTTAAGAACTTACTTATGCCAGAAGAAACAAAAAAATCAAACATTCAAGCAATAGCCATGTGGGGATTGCGTAAATCTCTTGCGTCACGAGTTGGAAAAGGTCGATACGCTATGGCTGAATATGAGAAAATAAAGCTTATAACTTTTCCACTAGAAAACGATCATTTCCTTCTTGTCACAACAGAGGTAGAGTCAGATCATAACAATATCATAAACAATGTTCTTAAATTACTGAAAAGCTAAATCCAAGTATTGAGCATTTCAAAATTCATTCTGACCTTTTATTAGTAACGATTCATTTAAATGCCTTTTTCTAAAGGACCAACTTATGCCATTGTCACAAGTGACAATGCACCACATAACAAATTTCCTATAATCAACCAATGGAGTTTGCAACAGTTTTTCTATCCTCCCAGATTTTAGTTAAATTTGTGGTCTACAATTATAATAAATTAGCATCCTTGCTACTACTGTTATTCTTAGCATTGTACATGTAGGCTACTAATGTAAACCAAAAAGTAGCAATTAAGGGAGTAAATTTCTTTTATCTATGGTGTCTCAAGTATTATAAATATCAATTACCTATAGTTTACTACAGATTGGCATGTCCTACACATTACTGTTCCTATTATACTATTCGAATTCAAAATTGAAAGTGTCTGGACTGGCGCATTGACTAATTGTCTGGAAATACAATCAACGATTACGGTAGTAATAAAATATGTCGCTAAATTCCTTTACTAATACCTCACAGCCATTTCTTAGGACAACTCTGCATGGTATAGATACTTAGCATCATGATCACAAATTCCTAAGTATCGTGGCAGTTTGCTCAGCTGTAAATGCCTTGAGAGTCATAGTCGTAGAACTGCCCTGTTGACTTTCATATGATAATAGACTTGACATAATTGTTGCATCATCAGAAGCCTCTACAATGGATACACCATCATATTGTCCCAATGTATAGTATGTGCTAACCAACTTCCCTCCTGCTTTCTCTATGCTGTTTTTAAAAGTTTCAGAACGTTTTGCAGAATCCTTCACAGTCCTTATTCCTTGTTCAGTGAACTTCCACAGAATAATGAAGTGAGCCATCTTTATTTTTGGAAATCGTTGTCAATATAAAATATATATATCTTAGTGCTGTATTCAATGATGGTATAGGGTTTGTCCGATGCAACAGGGTCTAGAGTGAAGATAGAGCGCAAGCAGCACCATTTCCATATATACGCTAAAAGAAGTATTTGCTATTTCTCATCCGGATTCATAGGTCACTAAACTATGAATAGAGTCTAGCTGCAAATCCAATCCACTTCAGACGAATATTTCAACCTAATTGCATACGTGATTTCAGTATGCCAAAGATGGAAGAAAAGGCAGTCGTGGTTCTTGGTAAGGACCAATCGTCATGAGATTTGCAGGCCAACCTATTTGGAAGCGATTTTCAAGTAGCCAGTTAATTATCTCATGATTCCGGCCAGGTACTAAGAAGCCAGGACCAAGAATTGTAGAAGCATTAGCAATCAATGTCTTTAGATCATCATTTGATTTAGCAACCGCATGACATAGTATTCCTATACCTGCTGCGTAGCCAGTGACAGCACCGTCTTGTTCTGTCATTAATGCTACTCCTTGGTCTATTGCCTGATGTAATTCCAAATCCCGTGAAAATCCATATGCTGACTTGCAAAGCTCGTTGCACATAGAAATATCATTATTATTTAGAACTAGGCGCGCGCTGCGATTGCTTGCATGATTAATTGCACTTTTTAGTGATTGCCCTTGCATCAAGAATAAAGGCTCACGTAAAGTGAATCCGCACTTTGTATATAATACGAAGGAACGAATATGACTTGGCGATTGTACTAATCTAATCTGGTCATGGTTACGTTTATGAGCCTGAATTACAGCAGCGTTCATTAATTTTCTACCTATACCGCCGCCCTCAGCTGTAGGATGGACTGTAAGCGGGCCTATCACTGCCACAGGCGAAGGCGGAAATTCATGGAGGAATACGCTTCCTAATATCTTGCCTTGACGCTCTGCTAAAACTCCCCATGAATTCGGATTATCAAGAAGCATTCTGATAAGCTCTATGCCAAACTCCTCAGAAGGCTGCTCGCAAGGATAACCATGGGCTGAAGAAATGGTCTTGTGCGCTTCGTACCCAATCATGCCGCAGGATTCTACATCATTCTGTTCAATGGGCCGTATAGTTAGACTCAATTACAAATTACTAGCAATTGATCTCTTATATTAAAAGTAATTTGATAAGACAAACTTTCATTAACCTTATCTTGGATCGATAGAATGTCAGATATGATCTGAAACCCTCATCATCAAAACATTTTCTAATATTATAAGTATTGTGCTAGGATATGCCATATAACGTATTTTCTGTACTCATCTATCGGAGTTTTCACTAGTTTTTCTGTCCATCGAAATCTTAGAAGATGTAGTCAGGCGCGCACCTCATGGTAGACATCTACAAAAATTTTACCACCATACATTAGGCGTGTCACTATAGTAGTGGAATAAACCAATTGACACGTTTTTAGATAGATATTATTAGATTAATAGCATTACAAATTCTCATCTAGCAGTGATAAAGTAACAAGCTCATTTTTTAAAATTATGGACAACAAAAATCTTACAATCGTTGCTATTTCAATATTAGCATCATTGTTAGCAGGTTGTGTGTTTATGTCTTCGGAGATCGCATTTTGCATGTGGACATCACCATTCTAAATCCATTCGGCAAACAGCTGCACAGACTAATGCTTGTGGAAACGGAATTATGTCGTCAGACATTAATTGTCAAAATCTAGGCAACCAGGTTGATAGAGATCATAATGCAGACAACGTGAAAGGCATTAGGCCAAGTAGCAGCTTCGATGTGATTGCTCATGCTAATGATGACTACAACGGTCATAACAATCGTCATAATGATCATCGATCAACAAGTGAGCTAATTCAATTTAATTATGTTCAAATATTCTGCAAGAATATTCAGACAATTTTTTTAGAACATGAATTCTCTCATGTCTTTCTATTTCTGCACCTTCAATCGCAGACACTAAATAGCTAATCGATCTATCGTAAGTCTTTCGCGCTATAGGATATGGCACTCCATCCTTGCCGCCATGAGCAAAGCTAAATTTTACAGGATCTTGCCATGATGCTTTAGTTCCGTAAATTAATTCTCCAATTAATGATAGAGATCTTACTGTAGCAGGACCCACTCCATGAATAGAAAGCAATTCTTCGTAATTTTGTGGTTGGATATCATAAATTCGTCTGAATAGATTCCAGTCCAACTTACGAGGCATCTTATAATGCTCAATTAAATTATTATTATTAATGTGTCGACTATTCAAAACTAACATTTCTGGAATTAGCCAAGTATCTAATGTATTTCTTGTATCCGAAGTAAGTATGCTTGTTACTTTATGAACTGATGACCTTAGATTATCAATATTATCTGTTACCAAATCGACACAGATTCTTTGGTTCTCTTTTGAATTAATTGATGTCATATTGAGAACATTAGAGCTTTTATATTTACTTATGATTGCAGAATGTGGTTCTAAAATGAAACTCTTAATCTTATCGGAAATCCAGTGATACCTTCTTGCCATTCTATTAACTTGATTCATACCTTGTTGAATGATTGCCCAATTCCCATTTTTGTCAAAAAAGATCACATGATGATATAAGGAGTAACCATCTTGTACTGCTGCGTTGTCAATTTTTGCTGCCATTCTACTTGCATATAACAAATCATTAATCTTTACAGAAGATAGATTGTAGTGCTTTTCGGCAAGCTTTGGAATATCATTTTTGGTTGTTGTAGATTTTTTTCCTTTTCCTCCAGCAATAGAAATTCCATGCACATCTTCTTTCAACGCTTGATTTAGAACGCCCGTTACCACAGTTGTAACTCCAGACGAATGCCAGTCAAACCCCAGTACACAACCAAAAGCCTGAAACCAAAGAGGATCAGATAACCTTCTCAAAAATTCCTGTTGTCCATATTCATCAATCATTACTT
>JBQCDO010000198.1:0-6291 GCA_051961195.1 Nitrososphaeraceae archaeon
ATCCAAACTCTGGCAAGCTATTTGATACAAGTATAATCAATGCAGGTGAATCAGCCAAAGTCGATACCTCCAAACTATCTTCTGGACAACAATATCCATTTCACTGTACTGTACATCCTTACATGACTGGAACACTAAAAGCTACCTGATCCAGAGAGGTCTGAAATTTTCTGCTTGTCAAAATCCTTTCTCTATCTAGCATAATATCCCTATTCCTTTTGATGTTTATCGGGGGTTACGTTAGTGCATCAGGCGTCGGATTAACTTGTCCCAAATGGCCGCTATGTCCTAAAGGCTTAATTCCTATGAAAGAATTCATAATAGAATACTTTCATAGAACCGTTGCGGTCACAACATCACTGCTCATATTTTTAACCACGATATCCATCTTAAGAGTACGCAGAAGCACTCCAAGGCCCATTCTAGTTTCCTCGATTATTGCTGCGTGTCTGGCAGTGGCCCAAATAAGCCTCGGCGGAATTGTAATTGTTGAGAAGCTACATGCAATACTGGTAACAGTACATTTGGGAGTAGGATTGTCCCTTTTTTCAGTGACGCTAATGCCAGTTCTTTATGCTTACGGTGTGATCAGGTTTAATCCACCCAGAGGTGCCACTTCATCATCGGGTCGTACTGACAACTTTCTTAAGCAGGGAGAGGAATCCACTGGTCCAGGAACATTTGGGAATTCGTAGAGATATCAGTTCGCTTTTGTATGTTGACGGACATCACTTCCTGCTAATAGGACATCCTCAAATTCTAACTAATTTTAGATTCTTGTTGTATTCTCCGCAAAATATATACTGACGTGTAATATTCCAGTTCTCTATGTGGAGAGTTTTGACGCCACCAAAAATCGTTTTTGGTGAAAACGCAGCTCAAAAATTTGAATACCCGAATAAATCACTGATTATCACCACTACTACTCCTGATATTTACAATAAATGGATTGATTATATGGGAATCAAAAACTATGAAATATATGATAAAGTAACCCCCGATCCATCAATCGAAATTATAGAGAAAATACAGAAGGAATTCGAAGGAAGAGATATATCATGTTATGTTGGGTTAGGTGGGGGCAGTTCCATGGACGTCTGTAAATATCTTGGCAAATTGACCTCTATTCCAAAGATTCTCATACCAACTACATTTGGGACTGGCGCTGAGATGACGACTTATGCTGTGGTAAGCTTCAATCACAAAAAGCGACTGCTCCAGGACGAATCTTTCTTGGCAAATGCTGCAATAGTTGATCCATACTTTCTGCCTGGAACTCCATATCCAATTATGAGGAACTCCGCATGTGATGCCGCCGCCCAAGCCTCAGAAGCATATGATAGTAAAATTAGTAATCCCCTTACAAAGTTGTTTTGTAGTGAAGCATTTGACGTTCTGGAAGATGCAATTATTAATGAGAAACATGATTTGCTACCATATGGCGCGATGTTGTCAGGAATTGGGTTTGGTAATGCCTCCACCACGTTGGGACATGCATTGTCCTATGTCTTCTCGAATGAGGGTGTTCCACACGGATATGCGCTATCAGCGTGCACGACAGTAGCTCACAGGTTTAACAAGTCTATATATTATGAACGATTCAAAAAGATTTGTCAGAAGCTAAAGTTCGAACCGCTAAAGCTAAAATTAGATCTTGATGAGGCCGCAGAGGTAATTCTGCCAGACAAGGGACACCTTGATAACAACCCTGTATCTGTGACCAAACAAGACATTGTCAAATGTCTAGATGAAATCGTAAATTCTAACCCACTTACCTGATGTCCAAGAATTCAAGAAGAATTTATAATGCTTTTCTTTAATATCCATTAAAATATAAAATTCTAATCTCTAAGATTACTTTCCACAGCGGCAATGATGACTGATCTTTTGAAACTCGCATCTCACACTACAAGCTTGGAAATTATTATTTTGATGATGGCATCTTCAATGAGGTTTTTCTAGTCTGCGAAAATCCTGAGCTAGATATTGTTTAGTCTAGCGCTATACGGACGACTGTACACTTCACGACGTCGTCGAATATTGCTCCACAAATTTTCTCTTTAGAATAGAATGATTCAACGTGTAGCGATGGCCCAAGGATTAAAATAATTTCGGTAAGCAAGACGAGAGTCCTTTTTGGATTCGTCACCACAATTCCGCTCGACCTACTAAAGCTGCAGGCAAAAGTCCTGCGGTCGGTCGGTGAAATTCAGCTTGTCATCTTCTGTAATAACATGGAATTATGTAATGCTAGCCTGACTGCTGGTATTGTTGAGGGTGGACATATTTTTCTTGGCCTACAGTACAAAAAGCTTATTAATAAATTCTTTGACAGCTTGATTACTCTATGAGGATCGGAATAATTGGCGGCACAGGTGGAATGGGAGAGGGGTTCGCTCTCAGATGGTGTTTACAGCACAGTGTCACCGTAGGATCGAGAGAAGCCGCTAAGGCTTCTGAATCAGCCAAGAACTATTCGAATATTGCGAATTCCACATATGGTAACAGGTTCAAGACTCCTATTACTGGGGATGAAAATATATCGTTATCAGGCCAATCAGAAATCCTTATGCTATCAATTCCTTACGATACCATTGTTGAAACTTGCGGGAAACTAAAGAAGGTAATAAGTGACAATTGCATTGTAGTGTCACCCATTGTGCCAATGACTAAGACTGATGCAGGATTTACTTATATTCCTCTAGAACAAAATTCGAAATCTGCGGCTGAATTAGTGGCAGATAATCTACCGCCGAGGACCAGAATCATATCCGCATTTCACACAATCTCTGAAATGAAGCTGAAAAAGGTTAACATGAGTCTAGATGCGGATACATTTCTCTGCGGCGATGACAACGCGAATGTGACAGTTATCAGTGGGCTAGTTTCAGAAATAAAAGGCTTGAGACCAATCTATTTGGGTCCTCTCTCGATGAGCTACCAGGCTGAAATTCTGACACCTATGTTACTTAACGCAGCCAAGAAAAACAAGTTAAAGAATCCGGGTTTGAGGTTGGTGGAATAGCAATTGAGATTTGATCGAAGTGATACGAATATTCGACAACGCAAGAATTGGATGACTGCTATGGGTGTACTCTTTGTACTCATGGCAGCAGTTATAGCTCTCCGAAACTTCTATTTCATTAGCACCAGTTTTTCACTTCAATCAGCGTTAGAACGATATACCAACACAGAAGTTACTAACGAAAAGTTTGTGATAGCAATGATAATAGGCGGATCGATCCTGATCTGGTGGGGGTATTTTAAAAAGAAAGAAGACTTTGGCCCCCCAGACGAACATGAAAGACGTAGATTCAGCTACTAATAAGTTTCAAGAGAACTTAATATGACACTTTCATGGAAGGCAAGTGTTGTCAATATCGGAAAAGGCTACCAAAACCACGAACCGAAATGAATAAGAGAGATCAAGAAGGATTTCTACCCTTACTGGAACATTTAATATGATTTGATTCTTACAGTAATGTCGACAATTCTACCAGACCACTTCAAAGTATATTTGATTTCGTGATATGGATTGGGCCTAAACGGGGATATCCCATAGGGGGAACCATAACGACATGTTATTTTCAAAAGGTATTTCTTTTGACAATATTGCCATAATCTTTAGTTCGTACTCGGAATTTCTTTCTTGTCTCGATATAGGCACAAAAGGATAGAAGTTTTTCCGCTTGTGATTGTAGATTAAATACGAAACCGTACTGGGGTTCTTACTATCTTTAACTTGGAATTGAAACGCAGAAGCAAGTAAAAGCGGTAGGTATCCTGCGTCCTCAACAGTGTCACGAACAGCTGTTAAGGCCGCAAGTTCATCTTCCATGACTTTAGCACTTAATATTACCCAAAAGTAGCCGAATGAATCTGTTAATGTCTCATATCTTATATCAAATTCAGTAATACTGTGATCGAGGAAAGACTTTATTTCGTTTGTCAAATCGCTAAATTGCATTCCGCTAGTACTTTTGAAACTAATACCACATCTGCCGGTACTTTGGAGCCCTAATTTGGTCTCTAGTGTAATGTATCCTCCGGAAAGTGTAAAGATGATATCCGACTCATCACTGCTTTTGCTGATCTTCTTTTTGATCCACGAAAATTTCATACTAGCCGCCCCTATTGTGAAAATACCCTTCTTGAGTGAGATGGGAAGGCCTCTTCTCTGGTCAATGCAGAAAGGCCACCTCAGTTTTGCATTGACCAATCAAAGGGGAGTTCCTACTGCCATATCGATCTTATAATATATGATATCTATATATTTCATAGGATAAAGATTTCGATTTAATTGAAAGTTCTACAATTTTAAAAGTAATACGCGGTTGATTCTACCAACCATCTGCGATCATCAGCAATTAAGAAAGTCTTATAAGGTTAGTAGTACAATCTGAGGACTCATAAACTTAGAGCTCGGCAGAATTATAGTTATTGTTGGGAAATGATATATAAAACTCAAGCCAAATAAACAAATCAACTCATGAAACAGATGACTATGATAGTGATTATCATTATATTTTCATACCTTGTTATTACTCTATCATGTGTCCTAGCGTACGCTGTTAGCCAAGCCGCTGAGACCAAACCTTTACAGAGAAATTTAACGACTGGAACCAAGAATAATATGCAGCTATCCAATCAGTATATCGTTACTATGAAGGGGAATGCAAGCGAATCTGACATTAAACATGTGATTGATTTTGTAAAGGAAAAGGGAGGTCAGGTGCTTCAAATTTATAAACATGCGATTGTGGGATTCTCGATGTCCTTACCAACAGTGTCAGCAAACAATACTATAGCCGCAATAGCTGCCAATCCAAATGTCGTTAAGGTAGAACATGACGCAGAAGTAAAAATTACTTCAAAATAGACTGCGTCGCTTGATTTGCAACAGACTATCTAAAGGGGACGTTAATATGAATGAATCCCAATTGTGCATGTTGCAAGCGGCCGATTGAGCCATTATCTTCCTTTCTATCTGATGACATCAAATCAAAAGGGGCAAACTAGAGAAAGTTAAGAACAAATGGTTGGGATAATTATGTAGGTTGATAGTAGTTTAATTCCCTGTCAGATATATCTGTCAAGTCTTCCTCAAAGCGAAGAACCTAAAATCTTATATCTTCCTATGTCTTTGATCTTTTCGCTATTTCAGGAGTATCTTAAGAGTATCTAACCCGTTTATTCGACAGCTTGAGATAGACATAAGCAAAGTACAGGCTGAAATCTACTCGACACTTATAAAAAGCATCTCCATGTTTATTAAGATTCTTTACCCATGCTGGGATAGAATTATTCATTATTCTGCAAAAATTCATATTATCATCGGCCTATCAATGATCACTAAAGCATGGAAATTCTAAAAGACAAGGTGCTTGCGAAGTATCTCTTTGAAAGGTACGCCTCAAACCCTAAAGACTGGAGATTCATAATATCAAAGTCGTCATTTGATGATGGATTTTTTGATGCTACAGTCTCAAATAGAGATGAAGTCTGGCAACTCAAAATTGATTCTATATATAAGCCGATGCCAATTGTACTTGGAACTAAGGTCGATGTTGACTCAACGAAATTCGACAAGCGCTTAGGCTATTCGACAATACCCTTTGGCTATCGGATTTTTGATCCACCAGTGATCATGAACTTATTAGATAAGTTAGCTCAGGACCATCATTCAATGAATGATGCGATTATGAATCGCAACGCAGTGAATTCTATACTAAGTTCGCTTGAAACCGTAAAACCAATAACTGGAAAGAATTATGTTTATGGCCCACTTGTTTATACGGAGAATAATCCAGTTGGAATCGACGCAACACAAAAACAGGTCTCAAAGAAACTGGGACTACAGTTGCGAGATAATTTAAGAGCTAGGTATTCTGGTTATGGGTAAATACTTGACTAATTGAATTTAGGTTGCGTAGACGGAAAATTGACCATTCCTGAAACAAAATCTAGGCAACCAAATATCTATAATAATTATGAAAATGATATCTCAGTACCTCTAAACGGACCTACTCTTTTCATTTTGGTTCTGCTTGCGCACTTCGAATGCTACCGTCATTAATCCTATTCCAAAGGACAATGGTATAAAGCCCAAAAATAAAAGTAAATTAGTATAAGGCTGGTCTCCCAAACGCCAAGTTCTTAATACAAGGAGGTGAAGTACGAGCACAACTAAGGGTATGTTTATACCCACACTGATAGCGGCAATACGAATAGGTGACACAATCTTTTATCTATCCATAAGTCTAGCATATATGTTTTGTACTGAATCAATCT
>JBQCDO010000199.1:0-2872 GCA_051961195.1 Nitrososphaeraceae archaeon
TAGGCAACCAAATATCTATAATAATTATGAAAATAATATCTCAGTACCTCTAAACGGACCTACTCTTTTCATTTTGATTCTGCTTGCGCACTTCGAAAGCTACCGTCATTAATCCTATTCCAAAGGACAATGGTATAAAGCCCAAAAATAAAAGTAAATTAGTATAAGGCTGGTCTCCCAAACGCCAAGTTCTTAATACAAGGAGGTGAAGTACGAGTACAACTAAGGGTATGTTTATACCCACACTGATAGCGGCAATACGAATAGGTGACACAATCTTTTATCTATCCATAAGTCTAGCATATATGTTTTGTACTGAATCAATCTCAATAACTAATTTTCATTATAATTGAGATTACTTCATCAAAGGCCTAGATATGATAAACAACTAGCGTATTAAGAGGAGTTTTATACTAGTTTTTCGCCGCTCGCGATCCTAACTTATCATTATTAGGCACGATAATTGTCTTTTTTTTAAATCCTGCCCAGCTTTTAAATCTTTAAAAAATCAATTGTATTTAATAGGTATCTACTGAAAACACATTTAATAGATAATCCATGAAGAATGCTATGAACGAGGGTAGGTCCCATCTAAGTGGCCAAGAGGATACTGAAAATAAGAGCAAAGCTATACCAGAGGAGCTTATCATCAAATTCGATGATATGAGTGCGGACGATAGAGATCAAGTTAAAACTGAGAACGAAGTCTTTTCAAGGGCTTATCAGAGTTGGCTGGAAATTTTGAAGTCTCCGACCGTTGGTCCATTCCATGCATTCACTCAGGGTTTCTTTCTGGCCTTCGAAGATATTCTAAAGATTGGTGAAAAGAGCACAAAATTACAAGGAGATTTAAACGAATTTCTTGTACAATTCAACAAGGCTAGCCTGGATGCTATTAATCTAATCTATGAGAGATCATCAAGAAAGCATTATGAGAACAAGGAAGATTTTGAGGAACTTAGAAAAGTCCTTATCGATGCATTTGAGGAGTGTTTTACGCGGCTATTTGAATCTAAAGAATTTGCTATTCTATGGAACAGGCTCTTTCTCAATCAATCTGAGCTACTCAAATTAATACAAAACACAGTTGTGGAAAGAAACCTCAAAATGTTAAATCTTCCTACAAGGGATGAATTTGATTCTCTTTTGAAGGATGTACACGACCTCAAAAGGACACTTCACGATTTGCGAAACAGTACTAGGTCCAATTAGCCAAACAGAATAGTTCTAATTTACTGCAATACAGATGTTAATATGCTGTCTGGATCTTCTCGTGGTGAAAAATGATGTAATTAAGGCTGTAATTCAGATAATATACCTTGATCATTGACATCTAAATGATATTTCAATCAATTGCTCATTGATTTAACTATGCATAAGGGGATAAAACAAAGTTTGCTGTGTCTACCGTCATTAGCAACCAACATTTTTTTTGAACAACAACATCTGTTAGATTTCAAACTCAAGAGACACGCGTGGGCCGTTTGAGTATGCTGTACAGTCGCTTCTGTTTTTAAAAAATTCGAGATGTTTTAGTGGTCAGGAATGTATAGTCAATGTTGAGCAATTGCGCACTAGAGTGGTGTAACTAAATGCATATCTTCTGTGTACATGTCGAGCCTGAACGCTTGGATGTAGATGATTTATTGCTTTTATACTACGGTGCTATATATTATGCAATGCCATCAACTCTAGATAATGATTTGAATAATAGGTCTACAACAAGGGATTCGAAGGACGTATCAGTTGACCCTGATACTCAGAAAACGATAGACTCTATAAAAAATGTTGCTAAAAATATCAGAGATGCTTCCGCAAGAGTTAGAGACACAGTAAGGATCCTGCGCCAGAGCGGGGCTATAGATGAATTGACCCAGGCAGTCCATGAAGCAAGTGTTGCGGCTAGAGAAATAACAAGAGAGGTCAATTCTGCTACCAAGGAATTGAAAGAAAATGGTGTTATAGTTAGGACTGCCAGTGCGATAGAAGATACGACGAATGCTGCGCGAGAAACCGTGGACGTAGTAAGAGATGTCGCCCGACAGGCAACTGAATCTGCGCCAAATACAGCTGAGACCTTAAAAGAAGCCGCATCGAAAATTAAGTCAAAGAATCGGGCTTAATTTTGTTTTGAAGTCAGCACATTAGCTAATATTTCTACAAAAAAGGCCCCTTCGTGTTCAAATTTTTTTGTTACTTATGCAATTTTGTTCACCTTGACTAATAATTATAATATTTAATGATCATGATGGACGTAATAGGTAATAATATAGTAATTTCAACTCATATAACACGTCTGCGAATATCCAATAGGCTCTAGACGATTTGCACTTGATTTATGGGGATATCTATAGCTGAACCCAACATTATAATAATTTTCGCGGAATTAGCGGGCGTTAATCCAAAGGATATCCAGGAGACTGAATTGTCAGATTGAAGAGTTTAATTCGCAGTCACATATTTTAGAATAACCCAAATTAACTTTTACTTTTTGATTTTGTGAGTATGATTAGACATACACCCTCGATAGATATATCTATTCCAGAATCGCAGAACTTTTCTCGTCTATATGACTCCAATAGGAAAAAAGAGTTCTAAAATCATAGTCTATATCCGAGAGTTTGACAAGTACGATGATCTGGGAAAAATGTTATGCAGAAATACCCAGTGCTCGAGCTATCCTAGGGCTCCATATCGAAAGTACTGTTCAAAAAAATGTAGTTCAACTTTTAGACGGTGGTATTATCATAATTTCTATTGGGATCGTGTGAGATCTGATGTGTTTAAACGCGATGATTATACATGTCAGATTTGTAAAAAGAAATATGCATATAGATATAGGAAGTTCGTTCGATCCAAAAATCTGCAATGT
>JBQCDO010000200.1:0-14097 GCA_051961195.1 Nitrososphaeraceae archaeon
AATGAAATTGTAAAACGCTTTTTCCGGGCTAACCCTTTACGTATGAGGATACGTTGTAGTCAAAATTGAAATGTGAATTATAAGAAGATATCCATTTGAAATTCTAGCCCTCCGCTTTCGGTACGCAGCCAGCTTATCGTATGGCCCCAGAGAGACAGCGATCATGATCACATCTCTTTGATTCAGGTGCACAATTATACAGGTGAAATTGTCAGCCAAAAAGGAACAATGCGGACATGCTGCCTCAAAGCTTGGATGGAACATAAATTTATACACTACTAATTGGATTCTTACATCAAAAAGCTCTGGCAGAGTTTGTTTTCCATTTGGTCACCAAAGATAATTTTTTATTAACAACTACCAAAGATAGATCGCGTCGTTGCTGGCCAAGTCCGTTATGCAGGATTGTGCACTCCTTTTCATTCTCGACCAGGATCTTACGACGTTCAACACACTCCTTCTCGGAAACAATATGGTAATATCAAAGACTGTGTCATTATTTTGTCATCCTCTCTACTTCTACCTTCTATGAAAATTGGATAACGCTTTACATAACAAATATCACGATATAACTATTCTACAGTTGTAGAACTACTTAAACACTTAAGTGTTCAAGTATACCGTACATCCAGATACTAAACTTAAAATGACAATTTTTGTTATTCCTGTATCTTGATAGTAATGAGTATGAAATATACTTATGAATTAAATATTCAAGGAAAGCCTATCAAAAACATCATTATTGAAATCAAAATCATTATGTTCAAAGTATCAGAAAGTATCATAAATTCATTCCAGCAATTTTTACATATTATAAAGTACCTACTCTCCAGATTGATGATATGAATTCTTATATGAATCTATTATACTGTTATTAATATGATGATGTAAAAAGCTAGAAAGATTATTTATCACATTACGGGATCTCATTTATTTATAGAAGACAATTTGTTGGGTTATCGATTGCAGCACAGGTGTTAGTCATAAATAAGCGATTATAAAATATGAGTATCTAAATTAAATAAATCTAATAATGAGAATAACATAGACTGCTGTAAATATATTCAACATACATGGATAAATAAAACAAAGAATTGAATAATTCTAAAAAATATTAGCTTGTAAATAAGCATCATATCAACGATGTATCATTGCCGTAAGATAAATAAGGTATCATAATTATATGTAAATGAATGAATTGAGTAAAAATAAAGACTTTATTTCACAACAATTATTGTGGATAGCAATATCACTCGGAATCAGTCTTGCTATATCGTTATTTATACCATTTCCATTCTCTTTGCCAATCATTATTGCGGTATTTATACTACTTAGTTTTTACATGAGAAAAAGGGCATTGAAAAAGATGGGCTTGTCTGGTTCTTCGATGTTTGGTGGATATGGTAGTGGTAGTTCTCTGAGCTATTATTGTATGAGCTGCGGAACAAAACATAACCAAGCTGCATGTCCAAGATGTGGTTCAAAGATGAAAAGAGTAGGGTCCTAATGATCTTATAATAATATATTGAGAGATATTTATTGAACTTTACATTATACTTTTATATTTCCAATATATCACAATATTCACTTCAATCGAATTTTCTCTACGTGATCTCTATGATCTATTGTATCATAAGAGCATCTATAAGCACAAATACATCATTCCATTACTTCTTCTTGGCCATTTGATTATATAGAATGATTGAAAGCAGGATAAGTTCCCAGCCTCGGATAAATTGCATACTCTTTTTTTATCTACTTTCTGATAACATCGCTTAATGTAGGCTGAATGGGCTTAGTATAGACAAAGGATCTAGTATCCAGAACTTTACGGTGTTGCAATTCTTGTTCTCATTGGTCTTACGACTTTTCGATTTATAAGAATAACATGCAGCAGTAATATATCGATGAAAGCTGGCTTAACCAAACTAGAAATTAGATAATGATTATAATATAATCGGGACTGAACATAGTTCAGTACACCATTATGGAGAATGGTCATATAGTCTTGGAAATTCTATGTTGCTATTCGATGGCCCAGTCTATTCACTCTGCTATTTTTATCAATACTATCGCCAGCAAAACAATGTAAATCATCCAAGAGCACCGAAACTGCAGAACCGTATGTTTTTAATCTTTTCAAGAACTGCAATTCTGATAGAAGCAAAGACTTATGATGAACTAGAACCTTTAATTCCAAGCAATGTATAATCAGTTGTAATGCCTGACAGCTTTCCAGAAGAAGATGCAGAGTATATACTGGTAAAAATAAGTTACGTTGGTTTTGCAGATCAACTAGGACTAGAAGGTATCGTCATCTTAAAAACATTTGAAGGAAAAGAGTTTCCTATGCGTGCATTTTCTGGTGAAGTTGCTAGACACATATCAAGGTTTCAAGAAGGTGATAAGAATACAATACCTACAATCTATAATCTAGTAGAAGAGATAGCAGTCATGCAAGATCTTCTTCTAACTGAAGTAAAAGTATATCAAAGCGGCTCAGTTTTACGGGCAAATTTATATTTCAAAAGAAGGAAGGAATATCTAGTATTGCGGAATTATCGCGCTTCAGACTCTATTGCATTAGCTGCTTATTATGATGTACCAATAAAGATACGAAGGAATTTATTTGAGGAGGCGATAGAGAGATGATGAATTTATGTTACAATATCTGCAAGCCTTCCTTCTGTAATCGCATTTTTGATTTCCATTGCAATTCTTCGTCCTACGCCCATTGTATTACCATGATAATATTTTGTGTATGGACTTGTGGTTGCCATTATGGGGTTTCCTGGAACTCTTAATGAGACATCATAAACTATTAAATTAAGTTCTAATGTTACTATGCTTTGTAAAGAGAATGGTCCAATTATCCCAGGAGGATATTCTTGTTTCACAAAAGCAGTAAACCTATCGCCTATTTCGAATACTTTTTCTAATAATGATTCACGAATACTCGCTGGAGTGTGTCCAACCTCAATATTTTGAGGCTCGATTTCAATTTCCATTTGTTGTTTAGCTGGCAATAGGCTAGTAAAATCATTAATATTGGTTTGTAATCTTCTTTCGATACCTAGAAATTCAGTCTCTTCTTTTAATGGAGAACTAAAGAAGTTAAAATTAAAATGTGTACCAACTACATATTCTTCAATAACTGCAGAATTAATGTCTTCTTCCGCGATTAGTCCCTTTTCAACTCTACTCTTACTTTTTCTTTTAAAATCCTCATATGATGAAACCAAGAAAAACGCCCGTTCTAATTTTCGTTTTGCTTCCTGAATTTTAACCATTGCTAATCCATCAATATCAGATGCTTTGTTGTAAATTCGAGGGTGTTTAATTCTAGCTTTTTCAAGTAGATAATATTGATTCCTATGAGCATTACGTTCTTCAGCACGTAGGAGACTTCTATTTCCAAATATAGGTACATATAGTTTGGTTTCTATGTTGTCATAACCTAAATATGCAGTAAATGCTCTATGTGCAATAATAATTGTATTAGATTGTAGTAATCTCTTTTGATTCTCTTTACTCATTATATCAGAGAACTTATTCAGTAAGACAATTTCATCAGTTATCCGTTTAAATCTCCTATATGGAGTCTCTCGCCCTTTTTCGCAAATGCACAATGTTTTCATATTTTCGTCTTTAGCACCATCCATAATCTCTAATGCAGAATGACTACCTATAGTCCCAACAGTGATGTCCTTTGAGTTATACTTATTAATAATACTTATAACATCTTGCCTAGTGATCAATTCTAATACTGAAGTATATATCAGATAATAAATAGATTATAGATCTCTGATGGTTGAATCCAATATTACTAAAACTATGACAAGATGATCGAAATAATAATTAAATAATAAAAGGAAAATTATGGGGGTTATAATGAATTGAATTAGTATCAATAATTTGTTTGAAAATATATCTTGTCATGGATTTATAGGAATCCATTTTCCGATGTACTTTATGAAAACAGTATATCTAAATAACATCACTTATTATATATTTATATAATAGTAAATATAATCTTTGGTTTAACGAGCTTAATTCAAAAGAGGCTTCTTTTGATCCTGACCTTTACACTGATAATGGCGATAACTACGTCAATAGAGACTCGCATGAGCAAAGCCGAAATAATTGCATTTAAAAATGGTTTGTCGATAAATACCAGTAGGCCATTCAATCAGGAGATGGAAAAGACTATGAATACAATTGGTCCAGAGAAAGCAAAAGAGTTTAGTATGGGATTGTCAACAATACTTTTTAAAAATGAGGCCTCAGTTAATGATTGCATAACACAAAATACTTCTAATTCACCTAATCTTGTATCTATTTTTATGACAAAGGCGTGTGATCTAGCGGCATCGCTTGTTACTCAGTTTTGTCAAATACAGACAATAAACGATCAACATAAAGATTTATGTAACAATTTTTTAATAACAAATTATTTGCATCAAAGAAATCTAGGTAAAGAACAACAGAATCAATTAGCCTGGATATTATTTAATATGGGTAACATATATTCGATGAATCGAAATAACAATACTATGATTAAATAATTAAAGAACAGCTTTTATCTTTTTTGATAGCATAAATTATTGATGTGAATATCTATAAAAGATTTAATCTACACTATTTGATTGCTATTAAATGACTTGAAGTAGCATGAATAAAAACTGGTAATATTTTTGTGATTCATAATATTTATCACATATTCATTTGGATTTGGGTTGGTTTAATGTTTGTTTGTGTATAATTACTTGTGTCTCAACATTTATTTATATTTAAATTAATATTCCAAATACTAGCACTGATTACTCTAATTAAAATTAATTTGATGATTATATTTTTAGTATTCATAGCAAATGTAGACAAAAATAGAACAAAATGTTAGGGACAGTTATTTTATACTAATCCAAAGACACATTCTTAATAACGATTAGTGATAATAGTTCTAGTATACAAAAACGCAGTATGCTAGTATTGGTGTGTAGCAACAAATATAGTTGTTAGATGGCTAGATGAAAATCCGGTCTTAACTTTAAAGAATATAAATGGAATTGGTAATGGTAATGGATACATTGATCAATATCTCAAATCAGAAATAACTTAACCAATATAAAAGAAATATAATAGAATTAAATCGAGAGAGAAATAGATGATAGATCGATATATGATGAATATCGTGATTGCTTTACGTTAAATCTAAGACGTTATAGTTTACTAGCATCTTATTTTCATTGTAGCTTTCGATTATACTATCAAGTAGAATAAATTTTTGATCATCTGTAACTATTATTGTCCGTGGCTAAGTATAACAAATAAACGAGTATAACAGAATCTAAAATTAAACATGCTACTTGATATTATGACAGTGTGTTCTTATATATCATCATATTACTCTGAATAAGCAGTTTTATATGATTATGAATAACTGCAAATGTTGGCAAGATCCTCGTTAGAGAATTTGCAATAAATTTGATTTTTTGGAAATGATGTACTTGTTAATATCTAAGGCGTTATATTATTTGCAGCTAACCACTATTTTATATAGGTTTAATTGATGTAAAGCTAAATAGTAGTATTCATGACTATCTTATCGATAAGTAATTAACCTGATATTTGATAATGATACAATAAGAAAATGGTAGACAAACCAATAAAAGAAGAAACTCCGGAACAGCGGAGAGAACGTTTTTTATTAGAATTTGAAAATCCATTCAAATGCGAAAAATGTAATCAAAGATTTAAGAAGAAAAAACATTTAATAGAACATAAAAACGAAGTTCATTCTTATTGAAACGTAATAGACATAAATATCTAATTCAGTATATATTAAAATCATATTAAAATTACTCTTTTATTACATAATTTATATTTGTGAGCGAAGTATCCGGTTTTAGGTAAGCGTCTTATTTTGGGCCAAGATGTACCTTATATTTATACAATATGGCATGGTGTCGAGATATCTATAGTTAGTATTACTTATGCCTTTTGCTACATTTGAATTGAACCACAATTTGATTCTTTCTCTTCTTCAGTGCTACCTAATCAATAAGTGTTCGATATCGGATCACATTTTATGTATTGCTATGCAACAGTCAGCAAATAGCTTATATTTCGCCAAATATATTAGCAATGCCTATTATATCTGGTAGATTGTCAAAGTTAAACAATATTACTTTGGCAAAATTAGTAAAATCTAATGGACTAATAGGGCCATTAAAATTTTATTGTAACACATTACTTGAAATTATTTTATCTTACTCAAAAATTATTGATAATACGCATTAATTTATTAAAGAATATTAAATCTTAAATAGTAAATAATATTTAGTACCAATATTTCGTAAAATGGAGTTATTTTTATTTCGTCATGGTGAGGCAGGAAAAAGAGTGCAGTCTGGAAGTAAGGACTTTGATAGACCACTTACATCTACAGGTCAAAAAGAGATAGAAAGTATATCGATATCATTAAAGAAATTAAAGATTAATTTCGATCGCATAATTACTAGTCCTCTAAAAAGAGCGCATCAAACAGCTGTTATTGTATCTAATGTATTTGCAATTGAAGATAGAGTGGAAGATTGGGGCGAATTAAAACCTGAAGGCAATAGATTAGAGCTGTATAAAAAATTATCACAATTGAAATCGGACTTGTCGCTCTTAATCATTGGGCATCAACCTTACCTTAGCGAAATGATAGGTGATCTGATATTTGACCATGATGGTGATAATGATCCTAGGATAATTCTTAAAAAATCTGGCTTGGCAAAAATTGTAATAACATCCTTCATGCCTACAGTGAAAGGCGAACTACGTTGGTTATTGAGTCCAAAACTTTTAAGAAAAATATAGAAAATTAAACCAAATAATGTGAGGAAATAAACCCTAGACCAGTGTAAAGATGGACTACTTACATTACAGTATCTTGTAATTATCTTTGCACATCTGTTCAAGCTGAATAAAGCCCAATGTTGATGCTGATAGAAATAGTCGACGTGATATGTTAGAGATATATTTACTTATATGACAGTAATCATGGAAATACATGGTTTTAGAATCCTGCCAATACCAACTCGAAGATGATAGAGTATGAATAAAGTTGTTAATAATTGGAGTCGGTAGTTAAGGCTCTTTACCAATATGATATAATATAGTTACTGCAAATATGGATTTCCAGAATGATTAGAAAATGTGGTATCATAGCTGTAAGAAGTCGAATATAGGTCGATAGCTTGAGTGGATCATCTTAGTGAGACAGCCTAGATGAGACTTCAACATCTCCATATTTCTTATCAACTAGGTTGGCGAGCTTCCGTGAACAGTTCTGCCTTATTAGGTGGTTCTCATCGTACGACCTAGAATAACCATTCAGCATCATTTCGAAATTTCCAACAATTATCAACTTTTCCTTAGATCTTGAGATTGCAACATTCAGATCTTGAAGTGACCCTACTGCACCAACAATTCTCCCAGGATTGTTTCTTACTATGGAAAAAAGAACTACATCAGCTTGTGTTCCCAACGCTCCAGTAGATGTCAACACTCTTACACTAACATCAAAATTCCGAAGATATTTGGTTATTGTACGTCTCTGTTCGGTGTATCTATACCAATTAGCAAATGTTCTCTAACTAATTTTGACTAATGAGTAGCATATAGTAGACAGGAAAGCTATTTGCAGCATCTCTTCCTTAGATTTGTTTGACTATCTCAAGAGGGAGATTAGTAGAATTATACAGAAAGGAATCAAATGCAAAGGTAAAGGAGCGACTGCTTCTTGTCATCAGAGTCGTAGGTGATGGAGAACTCCCAGCTCGTGTAGTAAATGGAATACATAGGAGTAAGCCTTGGGCCTCTTACTGACTTGAAAGATATAGTAAGGAAGGCCTTAAAGGATTAAGGAATAAATCAAAGAGTGGAAGAATATCACAGATTACTTTAGAGGTATCCGCAAGAATAAGAAAGACGTTAAGAGAAAGCAGACAGGGATGGACTACCAAACAAGTAAATGATCTAATAGTCAACGAATCAGGAATACACTATCACTATACACATGTCTACCGACTACTCTATAAATGGGGTTTTAAACAGAAAGTACCAAGAAAGGTACATGTAAACACTGCTTCAAAAGAAGAAAAAGAGGAATTCAAAAAAGAGCAAAGGTGGTTCTAGATAATCTACCTAAGGGACTTACAACAGTATCGTTGGATGAATCCTTCTTCTTATATGATAGCCTTGTTAGAAAGGTGTGGATATTCAGAAATACAAGGCCAGTAGTCAGAATCACAGGTTCACATCAGCAATCATCTCTTTTTGGTACCATCAGTCTTGATGGAAGACAGTTATTCAGACAGTTTGAAAGGTTTAACGAAGACACATTCTGTCAATTTATAAAGCAGATACATCACAAATTCCCAAAATGTTACTTGTTCCTAGATAAGGCACCCCAACACTATAAATCCCATAAGGTAAGGACATACTTCGAAGAACATAAGGATAGTCTAATGCCAGTCTATCTTCCAACAGCATCACCAGAATTCATGGTACTAGAAGAATGCTGGAACATATCCAAAAAGTAACTTCTAGTACTAACATATTATACGTCATTTAGAGATTTCAGAATGAAGATAGGACAGTACTTCAGAACCAAGCGCTTCAAATTCAATATGCGTAAGTACCTAACTGGATATAGGAGTTAGATAACTTATGCTAACTGGTTTAGTTACAATTGATATTGACTTGGAAGATGCTACTCTAAGTTTACAACAGATCTTGACACAGGCCTTAGACTCTATATCATTATACCAGGAGCTAGGACCAGCCATTTCTTCAGTACAATTCAGATCTGCCCAAGTAATCACTTCATCTGGATTAATTATAGATCTAAATTCAATATCAATATCCTTATTCACTTTTAATCGTCTAGCTGCTATGTCCTGAGCGGCCCGTAAACCACCATAATCAGCAAATTCGTCGACGAGCATAGCAAGCTTATCTGGTAACCGATGAGTTTAAAAAAGTGTGTCAAATTTAGTGCATCTTAGTACACATTCAATTGTACTAAGGTCGTAGTCTGCTAGTCCTATTGGTCTGGACTGTTTAGAATCCCCTACAACAGTTGCAACAATACCAGATCGTGATGCCAATTCAATTATGTTATTGGTCTCGTAAGATATACTATCCTTGATTAGATTAACGCCTAATTGATTAATTCCAAGAGTAAATGGTAATAATAGATGTTCCAATCTTTCGCTACATGTCTCATCAATAATCATATTATCAAATTTGATAGAACCAGACAAACGTCTGAGGGATTGAGTAGTACATATCACGATTTTCTTTCCTGACAACCTCAATATTATTACCAAATGATATCTGAAGATTGGTATCAGCGCCTGAACATATCTACTTCTAATACACAAGAACTTTGCAGCATCAGGCCCCAGAACTATACTCAATTCTCTACAGAATTCATTAGCAGCAGAATTGGTGAATGCTACAAGTGAGACCTTTCTAGCATATCCTCCACATATCATTTTGACCCCAAGAAAACTACCAATAGTCGTCTATCCGCATCCAGCGGGTCCGATTACTCCAGCTACCCCACCTGAATCGATACGCCAGTTTAGTATCCTCTCTTGATCTGGATTAAGATTAATCACCGTGGCAAAAGCACCTGTGGAATGAAGATGTCAGCTGCTAATTTGCGAAATTGGTGTATCGGCCTGGGCATACTCCTAGTAAGATTTGGCTCATCTCTTATCATAATAATTGGTAAATGAAATACTTTGTTTCTTGGCTCTGTACTACTATCTTGGATCTGAAAATTGACTTACTAAGAAGTTATTGTTATATGAATACGGAGCAGGATTTTTAATGCTATAGAATCTATGTGATCTATATACATCTAACTAAAATATAAGGCCAAGCGAACTTTTATATAAAATGAAAAACTTCCTTACATTTTTTAATCTTATTGTTATTATTATAATACGGGATGGTAGCTAAGATTTGAAAATATCTATAATAGATCTTGGTTATAATTCAATAAAATTAGCGAATTATAAAGTACAAAGAGGTCTTTACAAGGCATACTTTCAAGAGGGTATAAAGGTTAAAGCCGGAGATGATCTCGTTACCACTGGCAATATTGCAAGAAAATCTATTCAACGAACAGTCAATGCATTAAAAATGTTTAGAGATATCATCAAGTTTGAATCAATTGGACATGTGCTTCCGGTAGCTACAAGTGCAGTTAGAGAAGCTGGAAACAGAGAAAAGTTTCTTAAGGAGCTAAAAGAAGAGACAGAATTTCAATTTAGGGTACTATCTGAAGAGGAAGAAGCATTATACTCTTACATGGGGGCATCAAATTCCACATGTATTCCCACGTCCCTCTTCTTTGATTTAGGTGGTGGTAGTCTGGAAATGGTATACACAGAAAATTTTAATATCAAGAAACTTGTATCATTACCATTTGGGGTATTAAGGCTATCGCAGAAATATGGAATATCAAATTCTCAATATACTATGTTTGACAAAAAGGATTATGAAAAGATGAAGGATTATATAATTAAAAATCTGCCAGGCAGAAAAGCTCTTAATTTAAGCCCTGATACTTCGCTCATCGGGGTTGGAGGCACGCTGCGTGCAATAGCTAGATATGATCAAGAAGTTAGTAAATATGCACTTAATAAAATCCATAATTATCACATTGACAACAAATCAGCTGAATTAATTAATAATAAATTCTCTAAAATGACACCACATGAGCTTGCGAATATTGAGGCAATCGGTAAGGATAGAGCAGAAACTATCACAACAGGTTCATGTATAATACATCTTTTAATGCAGGAATTACGATTTGATAAGATCATTGTAAGTTCGCAAGGATTAAGAGAAGGAGTTCTTTTATCATATCTAAACTCTATGAAATTTTCGAAGAGTTTAGATCAGATTCAAAACTCAATCAAGTCTAGTTGCAAGTTACAAAAACTGCCAAGAGCTGGAAAAAACTTTATGCTATCATTGCTTTCAACAGGATTAATTAAGGAAAGGGAATATGAGATACTTGCTATTGCATTAAAACAAATATCTGAGTTACCATATGTTACAAATATACACAATCTGTTTTACATGATTATAGATGATGATTTCAAATATCTTACCCATGGTGAGCAGCTGGTACTTGCTCTATCAATAGTTTATACTAGAAAAGTAAAAACTGCGAATTGGTTATTTGAAAGATATAAATCCATATTGCAACCTCAAAATAAACAATCGATTGAAAAAATTGCTGCTTGTATTACGTTTATTAATATACTACAAAGGAATAGATGTATGGTTAATGTACAAGATTTAAGCAAAAAGAAGATTACACTTGATATTAATATAGGAACGAGTAAAAAACATTTCACATCTATATTATTAGATGGTGCAATCAAGAAAATAGAAAATGCATTTGGCATCTCAATTGATTATTCCCTTTATTTTGAAAAAGTGGCATCTGATTCACATAATATTAACGTTCCATTGATAAGAATGACGGATAACAAAAAGTAGATGTAGATATGAAGTATTCTTTATCCCAAGCCAAATTCGAAGTTAAAGGTAAGCTTGTCGTAGTTGAAGGTATTGATGGCTCTGGTAAGTCTACTCAGATTCGGTTACTTGAAAAATGGCTAAGGTTCGAAGGTCTGCCAGTATTTTTAACCGAATGGAATTCATCTGAAATGGTTAAAGAAATCACATCGAAGGGAAAAAAGAAAGGTAAACTAACGCCAACAACTTTTAGCTTATTACATGCAACTGATTTTGCTGATAGATACGAACGAAATATTTTCCCACTGCTTCGTGCGGGTTACATTGTCTTAGCAGATAGATATGTATATACCGCATATGCGAGAGATATTGTAAGGGGATGTAGTTCTAAGTGGATACAACAAGTTTATGACTATGCAAGAAAGCCTGACTTGACTTTTTACTTTAGAGTGCCTATAGATATTGCAATCGATAGAATATTGACAGGTAGACCTAAACTAAAATATTATGAAGCAGGAATGGATATGAATTTGAGTAACGACCAATATGAAAGTTATAGAATTTTCCAAAGTAGAATTATAGACCAGTATGAATCGATGACTGAGAACGAAGGATTTGTTATCATAGATGGCACTTTTGGAATAGAAGAACAACAACAAATTGTACGAAATCATTTTAAGTCCACAATTCGTCGAAATCAATTTCAATTGAAAGAATTGGGCGAATAATATGGAGATGAATACTTGAATTGGGTAGGCAAAACAGGAGAAGACTGAGGCGGCATTTGTTGCAAAATACAAAACATGGCATCCTTAATTCTACTAATCTAAAATCCATAGGTCATAAACAATTAGCCTATTATGGAGAGGGTATTTCATATTTAGGAGATAAAGAGATGAAAGGTCGTCTTATTGTTATTGAAGGACCAGATTCTTCAGGACGAAGTACACAGATCACAATGATTACATCTAAATTGGAGGCTGATGGCCATGCTGTATTAAATACTGGTCTCAGGCGATCAGAACTCATAGGAGCTGGGATACTTGAAGCAAAAAGAAACTTCGTTTTAGGAAAAAGGACATTAAGTTTATTTTATGCTGCAGATGTTGCAGATCAACTTGAAAATAAGATTGTACCTGCTCTGCGTTCAGGTTATGTCGTGCTTGCAGATAGATACATATTTACCCTTATGGCCAGGGATGCCGTCAGAGGGATAAACAGAAGATGGTCTCACAATTTGTTTGGATTTGCAATTAGACCAGACTTGGTATTCTATCTTGATGTACATCCAAGTGAATTAATGCATAGAGTATTTCAAAAGAATTTGTCGTTAGATTACTATGAATCAGGCGCTGATCTTGGTCTATCTGAAGATATGCTAGATTCTTTTTTGAGATATCAAGGCATGATAGCTAAGGAATTCCTCAGAATGCAAAAACAATATGGCTTAATTCCAATTAATGGAAATAGATCTATCCCTGAAATTAATAAGGATTTACAAATTAGAATTGATAACTTTCTCAGTTCTGTATAATAATGATACTATATTGTATGATTAATATTACCGCATAGTAATACTCAATTATAGAAACTATTATTAAGATACTAGTTTAATACAACTGGAGATTTCCATAAGTTAAAAAGACTATAGATATTAAAAAGTCAATAGCTGGCACAATAACGACAGGCTGACTAGCAGTACTAAACGATGAAATACTGGAAAGGAGAATAACTCTAGCAACAGAATGTTTTACAAGAAAGTTCCCTGAATTAGCTCTTAACGATAGAAACAGAGTATCAAAAGAAAATGCCATGACAATATGTGACTATATCATAGCAATGAAAAGAGAAATTAATCCAAGATATAACTATGTTAGATATACAATTTAGTTTCTTTCAGAATTATCAAGGATAGTTGGAACTAACAAGAAATTTATTAATATGACAAGAGAAGATGTTCTTTCCTATTTAGATAAAAGTCGCAAGCCTGAGGATGAAGATCCATTACATAAATGGATAGGAAGTTACAATATTAGATGTGTAATATTATTCAGATTTTTCAAATGGTTGTTATCCTAATATCACCAGTCCTAAGAAAAGAAATGAATTATCTTCACAAGAAAACCTAGGTTGTTGACCATTACACACATTATTCGCTGGTGGATCGTTTGAATAAGTTAGTATATATAAAAACTAGAACACGAGCTAATTGCTCCTCACTATAACCTTTGTTCCATAAAAACAAAAGATTATCGTCCTCGCTATCACTTACAACTTTCACTGCGAACCTAAAATAAACGATTTACTATAATCAATAAATATTCATTCTTTTTTCTGTACTAATCCTGCAGCTAACTCTATTGTATAGACACTGTCATATTTAACACCATCTTCAAGGCGGTTTTGAATAGCTTCTAGTACATCATTAATTCTATTTGCCATAGTAGGGGATTTTCTATTTATATGATTTTTTATATCTTCTTTAGTTGCCGGAAATTGTAAACCCTCCAGTAGATTTGCCATTTTAGATGCTGCATCTCTGTC
>JBQCDO010000201.1:0-3306 GCA_051961195.1 Nitrososphaeraceae archaeon
AATTAATTATGGCAGAAGTGATAAAAAGAGTTACAATAGATTAAAGATAGTATCATTAATAAAGGATAGACCACTTGGCTGGACTGGAAAAACATGGGCCTCGCAACAAGGCTATCTTTGCAGTAAAGGAGATATATTAATTTTTACTGATGCAGATACACTCTATATGAATAGCGATACTATAAGTTCATCTATCTCTTATTTCGAGAAAGAAAATTTAGATGTACTCACTGGTTTTCCATTCATTGAGCTTCGAGATTTTTGGTCAAAAATAGTGAATCCAGTATGGAAGTTAATTGGTACCCTTTTCGGGTATAATATAACTGATATTAACAATCCTAAATCTGATGCAGCTAGTCTAATGGGATGCTTTATCGTAATAAAAAGAAAAACCTTTGAAAATATTGGAACTTATAAAATGATTCGTAGTAATATCAGGGAAGACGAGGCACTTGGGATAAGAGCTAAGCAAATGGGCTATAAAATTAGGGGTTTGCGAATGGATAAAAGCCTAAGTGCTTTATGGTCAAGTGATCTCCAAACATTATGGAACGGTATAGCCAGAACAATAATGCCAGCGCTTCTTAATATGAATGGAAAGAAAAGGAGGAGAAGAGTGATTTATGATTTATTAACGATATTTTTTATGGCTGTCCTACCATTTGTTATGCTACCATACAGTTTGGGTATTATGAAACTTCCAGACTCAGTGTTGGATAATTACATTATTGATAGCTTTTATAGCACAAATTCTATCAGGGACCAGGCTACACTAATATACCAAATACACTTCACAACATTATTGTTAAATTTATCTGCATGTATAGGGTTGTTTGTAGGTTCGACTGTTAATGCAATTCGGGTATTCAAGATCTCACCCATATATGCTATTATGTCGCCAGTTGGAGCCATGTTCCTTCTTGTCGCATATATTAGCAGTATTCTTCCTTTAATTATACATCCTAAAAAATTAAAACCTCTAATATGGCGAGATAGAAAATATTTGCCCGACCAATAAGTAATAATGTATTTTTGAATGAGCGAGTATTATTCAGATATGGAATCATAACTACATATAATTAATATGCGATTTGAGACTATAATAAAATCAACAAATGCAGTTATCTTGTATAGTAGCTTCCAAAAGACTTGAACAAGGCAATCAGGAGTGTTCCATCTTTACGAGAGATTCTTTGTCATTGATCTGAATTTTCAAATTATTTTCTAAAGTTATGACCTATCAGTATATCTAATAGTATACTGCTATATATCTATGCGACGCAACAGTAACTTATAAAAAAAGAAACTCAGATTAGAAACTGCAGGCTTATCCTAACATAGGAAACCGCTCTGTAAAAAAGCAGTGTCAGAAATAAGTAATATAAACATCAATTGACATCTAATTTTAATTTATATGCTGCACAGTTTTTAGAGGTCTATTTACAACGTATGAAATCTCACGATACATTGATATCATATTCTTTCTCTAGAATTCCTTTACTTTGTCACTATAGCATCAAGGTTTAAAGATAATTTTGGTTGCATCTTCTTTCTTATCAAAGATATCATATGCATCAGGTGCTTCGTCAAGTTTCATGGTATGGCTTATGATCTTTGTTGGATCTACTCTGCCTACTTCAATTAGATGAAGTAATTGCTCGTTATATTTTTTAACAGGACACTGGCCCATTCTGATTTGGAGCTCACGGTTAAACAATTGCCCTAGAGGGAACTGATCGTAAGATGCTCCATAAACTCCAGGTATTGAGATGGTCGAATATTTTCGTGCAGCTTGACTCATCCAATTTATCACCTGTAATGGATTTGCTGGTTCATATGCAGGTTTTGAGACTTTAGAATGATCATGACCATTATTATTATTATTATTATTATTATTGTTTCCTGATCCATCTTTACTACTACGACCATTACCATTACCTATATGTCCTACTGCTTCATATCCAACTGCGTCAATACATATCGCTCCCTTTCCGCTGGTTTCTTTTTTTATTCTTTCTACCGGATCCTCATTATCAAAATTAATTATTTCTGCCCCTAAATCTTTTGTCCTGTCTAGACGAGTAGGCCAGTGATCTATGGAAAATACTCTGGCTGCTCCTCGTAAAAATGAGCTCATGGTTGCAAAGAAACCAACAGGACCTGCCCCAAATACTGCAACGTCGTCTCCAGGCTGGATATTAGCCATATCCGCTCCGAAATAACCAGTGGGGAATATATCACTTAGAAATAGTACTTGTTCATCTGCTTTGATGTTTTCAGGTACTTTTAATGTTGCTACTGTATTTGCAAACGGTACACGTACATATTCCGCCTGTCCTCCATCATACCCGCCAAGGACTTGAGTATATCCGAATGCACCTCCTACTTCTCCTTTAGGATTAGATCTGTCGCATTGGGACCATAACTCATGTCTACAATACCAACAACGTCCACAATTAATATTAAATGGAATAACTACTTTATCTCCTATTTTTACCTCCTCTACTGCAGGTCCAGCTTCTTCCACAATTCCCATAAATTCGTGTCCCAAGGTCTGTCCTGGTTCCATTCCCTGTACAGTACCATGAAAAAGATGGAGATCAGATCCACATAATGCTGTACTTGTGACACGTAAAATCACATCCTCTGGGCTTTGTATAGTAGGACGGGGTTTGTCATCTACCTGTACATTATTTGGACCGTGATATACTAATGCTTTCATAATAAGTCGTATGGAAAATAAAGGATATAGATGTTGATAGTTATGCTATGACGCAGTATCATATCAACCACTAGGTCAGAAATATTAATCACCAGATATGATAGATACACAAGCAGGAATACTGCGCACTTTCATTTTTGATAATAGTAGTATAAGGTAATAATTGGCCGTCTTCTTCTTCTATTACTATCTTTTAGTAGCAATCTGAGTGTGGAATAATGCTCTGCGAATTAAATATGCTGGAAGGCCTATCAAAAGCGAAGTATTGAGAGTATAATCATGCATGTTCCAGCCAAATGATTCATCAAATGATCTTATAGCTCAATAGCCAGTTGCCTCAATAATAATAAATGATATGTGTTGAAGAATATTTCCATTGAGAGTAAAGCAATTTTAATGGATGCACTACAAGAGAGACTTCAGTAAATTTTAGTATTGATGATAAGCTGAAATAAAAGTAACAACGAGAAATATCATAACAATTACAGGATTCCTTTTATATTCATTAATCTACCTTTTATGTGTCGCATCATTTTGTTTATCTCTATTATCAATCTTAGCCATATTTGCAATTAAGACTATCA
>JBQCDO010000202.1:0-2337 GCA_051961195.1 Nitrososphaeraceae archaeon
TCAATTTTCTATCAGGATTTGATTTTTTTAAGCCTATCTTAATTGGTTTAATTGTTCCCATTTATAGTCTCCTAAGTTTATTTTTCTCAGGTTTGCCTTTTATATTGTTTTTATTCTTCATACCCTGTAAACATTACAAGTCCCTTCAGACCTTTTTTAAGCTATACATGGATTGTTAGGAACAGTTTAGGTTGGTAATGTTAAACTGCTCCTATTTTATTTTTATAAAGTGGGTAAGTTCAATGCTGTATCGATATTATTTAAATCTAAACTAATTTGTTCATTTGTATCCCAAGCATGGTACCATCCTTTTTCTACCATATATGCGGATATTTGTTCTTGCATATCAAGAGCTTCCACTAAATGGCGAGTGAGCATTTCTTTAATTTCAGGCGTACCGGCCTCCGTAACTGCCATGGCGTAATTTCTAACTCCACTTTTAGCTGCAATCAATAAATCCATTGCAACCACTTGATCCGATAGGGCATTCATGCCAGTTAAATTTTCAATAATTGGATTCATGTTCATTCATCTCCTCTTTTACTGCTTAGCGTTGGAAAGGATAGAAGTATATTCTTGTAATTGTCTTGTAGATACATCTATGTCTTGCTGCATAATATCTTTTAATTGCTGATCTGTAACTAATCCTCTCATCGTTTTGGACTTAGTCAAGCAATTGGTCTTAAATGCAGCCATTTCATGGACCTCAAGAACTTCATGTAAAGCGTAATTCATTTTTTCTACCTCCTTCCTCAAGGTTTTAACAAGACTTTTATACAATTATCCATTTTGGTGTCAAAAATCTCATAGCCACGCTTTGCTTCACTAAGTGGAAGTACATGACTCACGACATCTCCTGGATCAATCTTTCCGGTCGAAACTAATTCAAACATATATGGCATATAGTGGATCACAGGTGCTTGTCCAGAGCGAATATTGACGTTTCGGTTCATAATATCTCCCATTGGGAATCCATTATATTTGCCACCGTAAACGCCTGTAACTTGGATTGTCCCGCCTTTACGTACTGCTTGTGAAGCCATGATAAACGCACCAAATGCTCCGCCCTGCAGTTTCATTCCACTCGCAAGGAACTCCATATCAGTCATTTTACCGTCCATTCCAACTGCATCTATGACAACATCAGCGCCGCCCTTCGTTATTTCTTTCAAATGCATTCCTACATTTTCAAAGTGTTCGAAATTTACAATCTCCACTTTGTTGGTACGTTTGGCGTGTTGCAAACGATAATCTACATAATCTACGGCAATGACACGCTTCGCTCCTTTTAGCCAACAAAATTTTTGAGCAAAAAGACCAACTGGACCACAGCCAAGAACAATAACTGTATCTCCACCCTTTACGCCTGCATTGTCAACACTCCAATAACCAGTAGTCATTGCATCGGCAATAACTGCTAACTTTTCATCTGGTTCTTCACAAGTCTCTGGAATTTTAAAATGAGTAAAGTTTGCAAACGGTACTCTTAAATATTCAGCTTGTCCACCTGGATAGCCACCCGTCGTACCAGAATATCCGAAATAGGCACCCATATCACCATTATCATTCGAATTATCACATTGGCTTTCCAAATTTGTTTTACAGTAATGGCATTCACCGCATGCTATGTTAAAGGGGATAATTACTCGATCTCCCTTTTTTAGGTTAGTCACACCTGGGCCTATTTCTTCTACGATTCCCATCGGTTCATGGCCTATAATATAATTTTCCTGCAGGTTAGGAATCATGCCATGAATTAGGTGAAGATCAGACCCACAAATAGCTGTACTTGTTACTTTTATAATCATGTCATCTGGTTTTTCAATCTTCGGATCTGGAACTTCTTTCACTTCTACATTTTTAATCCCTTGATAAGTTACTGCCTTCATTGGTTACAAGCCTCCAGTGTTAATGTTCATCAGGTGTTCGGTCAAACAAGCCTTTTCTATTGTTATCAGCAGGAAATAGATTCATTTTGCCAATCATTAATGTATTGTTGGCAGACAGCTGATCTAATTGATATTGTTCACTTAGTTCGTATGGATGGAACCATTTTTTACTAATCATTAATTCTGTAATTTCTTGGTGCATGGCAATCCCTTGCATTAACTGGTTTCGTAAGAGCGTTCTAACATCATTGATGCAGACTCCGTTAATGCGACAGCTAAATTACGCACACCTTCTTTGGCACGAAGAAGTAAATCCATCGCAAATGTGGTCTCTGCTAGTTCTGGTACGTGTAACGAGTTTATAGGGTCTAAATAGTCATTGTTCAATGAATTTGCCTTCCTTTCAATTTATTATTGGTGTTGGCCGGTTTTGAGGAACAGGCGCTTC
>JBQCDO010000203.1:0-2253 GCA_051961195.1 Nitrososphaeraceae archaeon
AAATATGAGATAATAATGGAATACCACCTTCCCCCTTTATAGCAAGTCTAAATACTGTCATCTTACCCTATCCGCATTTTATTTGCTGGTCTGTTTGTCTCTTTCTTCGTAGTTCGTTCATAATCATGGCTAGTATTTGTTGCATGGCTTCTACTTTCCCAAAGTTGTCCTCGACAATCCGCATGTGAACTTTTCAGGGTCGACTTGTTTCTGCTTCTTTTGGATTTCTTTGTATCATTTTTTTCCATTCGTAGTCATGTGTTAGTTTTACCTATCTGCATTGTATGCTCTAGCTCTGGGTCTACTGGCTGCAGATCCGCTATCGGATCTATCCTCTTGAAGTCTCTACGTCTACCAGCCTCATGAACAGAACCGATTATCTTGTAGAGTTCTTTGTTAGTCATTCCTGTACTGTTGTCCTAGCCTTTGCTGCAATTATATGGTCAATATTATACGAAATTGCCTTTACATAATGGAAAATGCCTCTAACTTTGGACAAAAAGTCATTAGCGACAAGGTAATAGTCAGTTCATCAGATGACCTTAATTCATCAATGGCAAACTTGAAGAGAAAGATCGACCTTGCAAAGGGACAGAAAAAAGTTGATTTACTAGTAAAGAATGCAAATATAGTCAATGTTTCCTCTGGAGAGATCCATAATGACAACGTTGCTATTGCTGATGGAATATTTGTGGGATTTGGGCATACTGAAGAGTACAAAGAATATGATGCCAGGGATATTATCGATGCTCAGGGAAGGTTTATGTGCCCAGGGCTTATCGATGGACATATTCATCTAGAATCTACTTTTTTAGTTCCGAGAGAATTTTGTAGTATAGTCGCATCACATGGAACTTCAGCTGTAATATGTGATCCTCATGAAATAGCCAATGTACTTGGTCTACCAGGTATTGATTATTTTCTCAACTCAAGTAGTGGATTGCCTGTCAAGGTGTATGCTATGATGCCATCGTGCGTCCCCGCTACAAATATGGAAACATCTGGTGCAGTTATTCTCGATAAAGAGATACGCCAATACATGGACCGCAATCCAGATCTAGTTATTGGATTAGCAGAGATGATGAATTATCCTTGCGTAATATCCCAAGACAGTCAGACATTGTCAAAATTAATAGCAGTAGGCACTAAACCCAAGGATGGCCATGCCCCACTTGTTTCAGGAAGATCATTGGATGCATGCATTATTGCTGGCTTGGGTAGCGATCATGAATGTACAAATCTCAGCGAAGCAGTGGAAAAGCTACGTAAGGGTATGCATATTATGATACGCCAAGGAGCTCATGAAAGAAATTTGCAGAATTTGATTCCTCTCATTAATGATTTTAACAGCACTCACATAAGTCTTGTTTCAGATGACCGTGATGTCATTGACTTGGAAGAGAATGGACATATGGATCATTTGGTTCGTACTGCCATTTCATTTGGATTACCTCCGATAAGGGCAATTCAGATGGCATCTATCAATACTGCTAGATATTTTGGATTAAAAAATATGGGTGCAATTGCCCCTGGTTTCAGAGCAGACTTTATATTATTAGATGATTTGAAATCTTTTAGGATATCAGATGTTTTCCTCAATGGAAAAAGAATTGACTTGAATTATAGTGGTATTGATGATGGTATCAACAGTAGTAGTCAAATAGGAAGTAAAGTTAATGAAATGAGGTCAGATAGTTGGGTTAATAGTGATGCAACTTATCTGCCCCAATCTACACCACCACCATCATCATTATCTATTTTACAAAATAATACTATGCGTATCAAATCACTTGATGATCCGAATATATTTAGTACTCCTGCAAAGCCAATCACATCATCATCGCTAGCTTCGATTCAAGTAATAGGAGTCATTCCAGGACAGCTCATCACACAAAAACGAGTTATTAGACCTAAAGTTAATGAGAATTATCAACCATTAGCAGATACCTATAGAGATATAGCAAAGCTTGCAGTCATTGAACGACACCATAAAACAGGGAACATAGGACTGGGGTTTATTCAGGGATTGGGTCTAAAAACTGGAGCTATAGTAAGTAGTGTAGCACATGATTCACACAATCTCGTTGTGGCAGGAATGAATGATATGGATATGTTAACAGCTGCAAAACACATTTCATTAATCGGTGGAGGCTTAGCCGTGGTTGACAATTGTCAGGTTATAGCAAGCTTACCACTTCCTATTGCAGGACTGATGTCTGATCAGAATATAAGTTCAGTAATTTCCAATCTCAC
>JBQCDO010000204.1:0-5224 GCA_051961195.1 Nitrososphaeraceae archaeon
GCAAGAGGCAGAAAATAGACCTGTGGAACAACTCGCTCAGGAGGAAAACGAGATATTACTTCAACTTATTAATCTGCGTAACAAAGCCGCCGCAGAATCCAAGTCAGCCAAAAAAGATAAGTCTTAGTCAAAGACTATTTATCTTTTATAATAACCTGTTTGAATATCAATCAGAGTTTCCTAAACACGACCACATATGGTATTTCATAGATCTCCTAAGAAAGGTGTAGAGCAAAAAGATCGTCTTCGTAACACTTAACATCGATCATCTCTAGTTGCTATCAGAGGGATCGTATACAGTCCAACCGAACAACATAGGCTGTTAAGAGGTGGAATCGTCGCCTCTTTACTTATTGCAACTCAATTTGAGCAAAGACTATCGCCGTTTTCAAGGATAATTGAATAACCACATTTGACAGTCGATATTATCGATATGCCAAATGATAAATAATCAAGTAGTTCCAACTCTTGAGATAAACGACATAAATGCTACTCCGAGTCATCACTACCGTATTGTCTCACCACCATCAACTACAATTGTCTGTCCACTTACAAATGATGTATAGTCGCTAGCAAGGACCAATGCTATGGTAGCAATCTCCTCAGGCTTGCCTGCTCTTCCTAGTGGAATTGATCTGACAATATCAACCCTTTGTTGAGTTGTGAGCCTATCCCAATTTCTCTGTGTAGCAATAGTACCGGGAGCTATAGCATTACATCTTATCCCATATTTGCCAAATTCAGCTGCTATATGCTTCGTGATCCCAAGGTTAGCAGCCTTGGCCATAGTATATGGTGCACCTTTAATATAACCGCTTATTGCAGGTGTAGAAGAAATGTTAATTATAACTCCGCTACGTTTTTCAACCATAAGAGGCAGAACCGCACGGCAGCATCTATAAGTTCCCATTGCATCAACATTAACTACATTTTCTAAATCTTGATCTTGTATTTGCTCAAAGCTTGCGTCCCACAGTTGGTCTTTAATTGGGTAGCCAGCATTGTTTACTAGTATATCGATCTGGCCATATTTTTTATCCACTTTACTGACCACATCATTTACTTCATCTGTTATCGAAACATCAAGCTTCAAGCCAAGTGTATTAGTTTGATATTCGCTTGCAATCTGCTCAGCTGTACTTTGAGCTTCTTTTTCTTCTCTTCCTGTAACAACGACATTCGCACCATGCTCAGAAAAGAGATTTGCCATTGCTCTTCCGTTACCTCTGGTAGAACCTGTGATAACCGCAATCCTGCCATCAAGCAATTTCATTATTTTGTTAAAGCAAGTATAAGAGAAAGATCTTAAAATAGTTGGTGTGAAAAGATTTGTAAAGGAAAAGAGCACACGGTAATGGTAATCATATGCTATACCGATATACACAAAATTATACATAAAATAGCGACCTCTTTATGAGACATATACACTAGAGAATTGTACATATGTGAGATCAGGACTGAGGAGGAGGAGTAGATATAGACTGAGGTCAGAGAGGTCTACAATCTTTTGTCATGATAGACCAGCGCACAATGCCTAAGCTCATGGACAAAAGCACAAGAAAATCCCATATCAAGAAAAGAAAATGTATCCAAGAAAACGACTGATATAAATAAGTAAATTAAATGCCAGACCATTTAAAATGTAAATAAGCGAAATTATAGAAATTCAAATGGTCTTCTTATGGAGGGATATAACCATCGTCGCAGTAATCTACTCAATAAAGGCATGGCAAAATATGTAAGACCTATTACCAGTGTTATAGTCATAAACAGATTAAAAAACAATGGCTGCAATCCTGAAAAAGATTTAAGAATAAACTATGCTAGCGAGCTGATGCAATATGCTCCAATAAATGAAACTATTGCCATTTTCCATTTAGGAGGAGGTACTATAGATTTCATGTCTGGTATAGTAAACCAGGTCTCCAGGCCTGTCGCCTTATATGGGTAGGGAGTAGAGAATTTGTTTGCTTCTTCTTTTAATTTGCGCAAGTCTTCTGAATATTCCCATGCTTCAAGAGATGCCTTGTCCTTAAATCTGTGAATTACATGTCTTGCGCTTGAATCTGTGCCTGATTCCATGATCGTCGTTGTTCCTAGGTAACCAGGTACTTTCCTTTCTAATATCAAAAAGCGTCCAAGCCATTCATCATAATCCCTTTCACAACCAGGTTTTATCCTTATATTAACTACGACAGTAACTTCCTTTGAGGCGCTCGTATCTTGGTTTTCGTCACCCATTATTAGAACATAAGGACAAAAGTTAATAACTCTAACCAGATGGCCCTATGTTATATTTGGTACAGTTTTGCTTTGACTTGCTTTGACGCACTTAACTAGATAACAGCATACATCGTCATGTATCCCAATATGACAGCAAACCAGATAATGAATGTGCATTTAATCCTGATACGTTAGATAAATGTAAACCAAACAGTAAATTTATTTGTGGACTAATCCCGGCAAATATATAGACTGCTACCGATACTCGGTACATTGAGAATCCTTTGAGAAATAAATTGACAGAGTTTGAGGTATAGTTATAACTGACGACACTTTATGTTCTATTTGTAAGAGATAATATTAATTCATTGAAAACCTTCAATATAGGATGAATTTTGAGATCTGTTCAAAACTACCTTCATATATGAACTCCAACATTTTTAAAAGGCAACCAATTAAGATTATTTGCTAAAGTTGACGGTATTGCAGGATAGTAATAATGGCCTATTCGTTACGGGAACTGATGTCTGAAGATGTCTGATGTCGATAGAGTCGAGACAGACAACTCTAATCAGTCTCAGATCGAATCCAACAAAATGTTAGTTGTTTCTGGTCTAAATGTAACCTCACAGAATAAGAGAATCCTTGAAGACATAAATTTCAAAGTCAAGAAAGGGACATCCCTTGCAGTCGTTGGTCCCAATGGAGGCGGCAAGACCACTCTGTTTAGAGCGCTGCTGAATCTTATCCCATACACAGGTAAAATAAAGTGGAATGATGAAGTAAGAATCGGCTATGTTCCTCAAAGCCTTGTCTCTACTGATTTACCCATACTAGTCGAGGAGTTTCTGAGGTTCAAACACAGGACAAATTATGAGACATGCATAAGTTCGGTTGGTCTAGATAAGGCAATTCTCAGACAAAGCCTTGGTTCTCTTTCAGGAGGAGAGCTCCAACGTGTTCTGATCGCATGGGCGATCGTGGACAACCCAAGCGTGCTCCTTTTTGATGAACCAACCTCTGGTGTAGACATAGGTGCTGAGGAGCCCATCTATGAAAACGTGAATCATCTAAAAAGAGAAGCTGGAATAACAGTTCTCATGATTTCTCACAATATGCACGTCGTTATGCATTACTCAGATTACGTGTTAGCCCTAAATAAAGGAGTATTGTTCTATGGTGATACAAAGAGCCTGACTCATTCGCAGCTATTGAGTATAATATTTGGAAGTGAGTTCACTCTGACAGAAGAGGAACATTATAAAGAGTAGATAGTGCTCCTTGCTGGATGCCATTACTTTAACTTTAGGTGTCATAGTTGGTGTATTTGTAGGCTCAACGGCAGGCTATCTTGGTTCGATAATGGTATCAAAGCGCATGGCCTTGGTAGGTGATGCACTTTCGCATGTTGCTCTCCCTGGACTTGGACTTGGAATATTGTTCAATTTCAGTCCGTTCATTGGCGCATTCACATTTTTGGCGACTACGGTGATTGTCACGTGGTATCTTCAAAAATCAACAACTCTCTCAGTCGAGGCCATTATAGGAGTAATCTTCGTTTTGGCACTATCAATTGGCATTCTTATAACCCCAAAAGTAGATCTCCTCGAGGCATTATTTGGTGACATTTCGAAAATAACTCTCATGGACACAGTAATAACAGTTCTAGTGTCTCTCTTCGTGATTTTGGTAATAAAGAAAATTTACGAGAAATTAATCATTAGCATGATTTCTAAAGACCTTGCCGTTGCAAACCGGATAAAGGTCGAGAGTATAAATTTAATCTATCTCTTGTTAGTCGCCACAATAGTAGCAGTAGGAATAAAGGAGGTTGGAACGCTGCTAGTAGGAGCGTTAGTGATAGTTCCTGCAGCCGCAGCAAAGAATATCAGCTCTACCCTCTCTGGTTATTCCCTTATGAGCGCTATATTCGGCCTAATGAGCGCAGCGTCAGGTGTGATTCTATCAATCTACGTGAATGTCCCAGTCGGGCCACTTGTCGTGATAGTGGGCACTGTTATCTTTGCTGGAAGTTTCGCGATAAACTCATTTTCAAAAAGACTTAAGGCCAAGAAAGCGTCCGCAGCATAGATACATCAAGCGGCAACTAAAGTTTGTAGCGCAAAACAATTAACCTAGATGTATACGTCAATAAAAAAGGGAATCAATCATACCATGTAATTCATTTCTTTGTTGACCAAAACGTTTCTCCAGCCTCTTTCCATTTTTTATAGTGTAGAAGAATACTTTTGTCATCAAAAGCCAGGGCTTTATTGTCAACTTCCGATAAATCTATCCATTGTATCTCTGACGCATCATCTTGAGCTGCAGCCTTGTTTTTTGACTTATCATTAGATAAACTATGTCCTATAAACACAGTTGATATAATATGCCCTCTAGGATCCCTTTTGGGGTCAGAATAGACACCTAAAATGCCAATCAGCTCTATATCCAAGGATGTTTCTTCTTTGACTTCACGCTTTGCCGCTTCTTCGATTGTTTCCCCTCGGTTGACAAACCCTCCTGAAAAACCCAGACGACCTTTAAACGGTTTCTTTTTTCTTCGTGCAAATAAGATCTTGGAATCCAATTCAATGATTGCGTCTACCACAGGAATTGGATTAGATTGTTTTTCAGACATACCATCAGTCACTGCCATCTATGTGAAAAGCAAACTACTTAACTAATGTATATCTAAGTAAATTTCTTACTTTTGTCCATTATAGTGTACTCAGAAAGGTATTGGTATTGTAATGATGCAATGTCATTTCTGTATAGACCAGCGATATTTATTAATTTTTCATCAATTCTTAATTATTTGCTAGATTTGTTGAGTACTCCTGATGAAGAGGTTGCAAAGGTCAGACAGATGCTCATAACTGCAAGAAATAAGTATTAATAGAAAAAAATTGAATAAAAACAAAATAACCGCGAAACCTTCAATTCTAATTTCAGCGGGAACTACTGGAGTAGTAGTTGCAAGCTTGATAGATCATAAATG
>JBQCDO010000205.1:0-22282 GCA_051961195.1 Nitrososphaeraceae archaeon
TGGTAGTCAATGTACCACTGTTATAGCTCGCATTAGTTAGGAGACGTCGGCTAAAATTGTAATTTATTAATTAAAAGCCTAGACTACGTAGAGTAATTAAGTAATGTTGGGTTTTCAAGATGCAGCAAGGAAAAGCTACCTAGGAAAACTCGAGGGAATCAACTCAAAGTGGGGACTGACATGAGTGTCCACTTGTATCAAAAGTTTAGAGGCCTTACTAATGACTTGAATAGTTCAGGCAACTTCTGAGAGCCTATTACTTCAATACATCTTCTCCATGAAGTTTTGACGCAATATCAAACGCATCAGAAATTTCCTTTACAAAGATATAACCGTGGGCATGTTTCCCTGTTTTCAGATTATTCATAATGTCATCGACAATTGTTTTTACTGAAGAGTCAGTCACTATGGTTTCCACCTTGGACCTTTTTACGAATTCTGGAATAATCATCCTTCCAGACATGTATTCCCTTACTTTTTCAGGTATAGGGTCGTGTTTCGTCCGGCCGGAACCCATAACCTCACTAAAAGTCAAACCGATGACATTATGCTTGTGAAGAATTTCTGTCACTTCAAATAATTTTTCCTGAGGAACATAAATTGTTAATTCCTTCATTGACAGAAGTTGTTTACTAGTAAAAGAAATATAAACATTTATGCATTTTCCTTTCAAATAAGTATAGCCATTAAACTATCATTTATCTATCAATCTTCTCTCAGCCTAGAATTACTACAGTACCGCGTATGTTAACAAACTTAGCTCAGACAATGGGTTGTCCTGTGTCATGTCAATGAGTACCGGTGACACGAGCCAGTCTATTCAAAAAAATCATTTCCTTCTGATATATACTACAAAGCCTTCGGAGTGTCAGCCATTCCAGTTACCGGGTGAAAACAATTTGTTTGTCAGCCACACTTATAATTCTAAATATTAATTTTCTAATTCGTAGGAATGCTAAAACAAGTAGCATAGGAACATACTCCTAGTGAATTTAGTATATATTTAGTACTATCCAGTACAAGCCGAACATAACAAGTAGTACGCTCAAACCCAGGAGAAATATATTGTAAAATCTTACATCTAAGATAGATACCCCTTTCTGTACCAAAAAAGAAGTACCTCCTAGCCAAACATAATCCATCCATATGTGAAAAATAAAAACTGCAAGGCTTCCCAAAACGATACCAAACAGAGAAATCGCATCAGAAATTATTTTTAATCCCACAGTAAACCACCAGACTAGGAAGAATGGATTGAGAAGACTAAATATTATGCCACCAAGAATGGGTTTATCACTTGACGAATATTTGGTCCTTTCAATAAGATTGCCTGGATTTGTATTATTTTTTTTCCTAATGACAACACTGCGAATCTGTAGCATCGAAAAAATGATGATCGCGATACCACCCAATAATGCGATAGATTTTAGGGCAGCATTATGCGCATCTGAAGTCACTGAAAAATGAAAGAGACCAAATGATAATATGAGAATAATGGGTAGCTCTACGATAGTGTGGCCAGATGCCACCTTTATTCCTCCACGAAAGCCTTGTCTACTCCCATAAATCAGGTTTGCAAAAAACAACGGGCCAGGAGAGAGGACACCTGACGCTGATAGGAATACAACCTCTATTGCGAATTCAAAAGTATTCACGTCTTACCGTATAAGAAGAGCGGAGATTTAGTACTTAAAAATGTGTTAGTTATACTCGGGTTAATATCCAGAATTACAACTTGATAATAGATAAAATTAAGGAGGCTTTGCATCTTGTATTGTAAAGACTTATCAAGAAATGAGGTTCTTGTTAGATAGATGAGAATGGAAGATTCTATTATTGAGATACCACTCAATCCAGGCTTATTAATCGCAAACCATTCACAATTTTGAATGAGTAGTATACGTGGCAGTTTTGTGGATTGTAACGGCATCCCCACCTTGGTCAAGGAGTACAATCAGCGACCGAGTTATGGGTTGACGCGAGGTTCGATAAAGCTATTGAACTTACAATTTTGAGATTAGGGCAGAGTTACAATGTGATGAAAAATTGGTCTTCGAACTATTGTAATCGTTCAAAAACAGTTATCTGTCATTACCATTAACCATTAACTTTGCATGGACTTCATACTCCCTCATTTTGGCATGCCATTATGAAAGATCATTACAAATCGGTACGATAGTTTCGCAGAATGGAGCGCCACTTGTTTAGTATTGTCAATTCTCATCATAGTCTGATTCATAGCCGGTACAAGTAAATACTCTAGATGGAAACAAAATTAGGTTGGGTTACAGACAATAAAAATTACATTATCAGTCTATGAAGTACGATCAAATTACTTCCTTGTCATGAAATAAGATGTTTGCCGTGTGTGCGTTAGAATGAATAGTCTCATGGATAACAATATTGGACATATCTGCACCGGCCGAAACTAGAACAAAGCAAGAAAATTAAGCACCAATCCCACGACTTATCAAGATCTCGAAAAATCAACGAGGTAAAATATGATAAATCAACTACAGACCGAGAGTATTAAAACAAGTTTATTAATAAGCTCTGTTATAGCGGAGAATAACATCTATGTCTGGTTCGCGTTCTCAAATAAACTGGTTTGTCCAGCTGCTACTAGTCTTTTCGGTTTCTGTTATCATACTGATATCCACTCTCACGAGTAACGGCGTTTACACGATGAGCTTTGCAAAATCTTCAGACCGAAAGATACCTGGGACTCCCTCAGGTATAGTAGAAGATCGAGGATCCAGATCTAGAAATAATCAATTACGAAATGAGACTGGGCCGCCGTCGACATCGTCGCCTTTGGTACCTGAGGCACCGACAAATAGTGGAACTGGTACTCTTAAAGTCAAAAAAATTATGGTTAACGATGGTGGAGGCAACAAAAAGCCATCAGATTTTACAATTAATGTCGATGGAAATAATCCCTCTCCACAATCATTTCCTGGCAGCTCTTCCGGCACATCAGTTGAATTAAACAAGGGTAGATATTCGGTTACAGAAACTGGCCCAACTGGTTATACTTCAAATCCATCATCAGGATGTTCTGGTTCAATAAGTCCAGACCAGGAGAGGAATTGTACGATAACTAATGTGTACAATAAGCCTGTCCCACCCACTGGAAAAATAATAGTTACTAAACAGGTAGTTAATGATGGTGGAGGCAACAAAAAGCCATCAGATTTTACAATTAATGTCGATGGAAATAATCCCTCTCCACAATCATTTCCCGGAAATTCAGCTGGCTCTACAGTAACACTAAATCCAGGAAATTATCAAGTATTGGAACAGGGTCCAATATCCTCACAATTCGTGCCTGGTAAGTATACTCCGAGCTATTCAACGGAATGCAATGGAGTTATCAAGGCAGATGAGACAAATAACTGTATTATCACGAACAAGTATAATCCATTCGTTCCAGGCCTGCTATCAAAGTTAATAGTCACTAAAATGGTAATTAATGATGGTGGAGGCAACAAAGGGCCATCAGACTTCACCATTACCGTACATGGAAATAATCCCTCTCCTAATTCCTTCCATGGAAGTTCGTCTGGAACAAATGTAGAATTGAAGCCGGGTAGGTATAGTGTTACAGAAACCGGTCCCACCTCTCGCTATACCACTGACTATTCAAAAGATTGTTCAGGAAATGCTAATGCTAATCCTAATTCTATCAAGTGCAATATTACAAATGTCTATCAAGAACCAGGACCAACATCGAAATTAATAGTTATAAAAAACGTAGATAATAGTCTGCAAGGGTCTTTGAACAAAAGGCCATCAGACTTCACCATCACGGTACATGGAAATAATCCTTCACCTAGATCATTTGATGGAAAGTCAGATAGTGGCATTTCAGTCTCGATTTACCCTGGCAGCTATAGAGTAACTGAAAAGAGCCAATCAGGATATACCGTAGACTATTCCGCTGACTGTGAGGGTAATATAAGGTCAGGACAAACAAAGGTCTGCATAATAACTAACGAGGGTACATCTAAGTCTTCGCCTATTATACTTAACAGACCATTAGTAACTAATATTACTGGCTTTTCTTCGCCGTATGGAGTTACAACGGATACTTATAGTGGTAATGTATATGTGACAAACTATGGTAAATTCAATACAACTGGCACCGTGTCAATAATAAATAGTACTACTAACACTATAACAAGTTCTCTTCCTGTAGAAAAGAACCCTCAGGCTGTAGCATACAATTCTGCCAACGGTCTTGCCTATATCGCTAATCTTTTATCTAATACTTTATCCGTAGTTAACGGTACTGCCAACAAGGTAGTAAATTCTCTTCAAGTAGGCAAATCTCCCGGTAATAGTCCTAGTGGTATAGGCATAAATTCCATAAATAATACGGTGTATACAATCAACACAGGTTCTAACACCGTATCAGTAATTAATGGTACCAACAACCAGATAAAAGGATACCTCTCGGGATTCTTTAACCCGTCTTCTGTATCATACGACCCGGATAACGATGGGATTTATATCAGTAACAAGGGGACAAATACTGTATCTATAATTAATGGTTCGACCAATAGCGCAGTAAAGACGGTGTCTTCGGGCGGAGTTTTGCCATCAGCTTCAGTCTACAACTCGGCTAACGGGCTAGTCTATGTGAGTAACTCCGGTTCAAACACCGTGTCTATTCTTAATACGACCACCAATCGTATAGTAGGCGTAATTCCCGTAGGCGCCGGGCCCAGCGGCATAGCATATAATCCAGATAACGGTAAAGTATATGTTGCTAACTCTGTATCCGGCACAATTTCTGTGATAAATAGTTCATCGAACACTGTCACTAATACAATACTGGTAGGAAGAACGCCAATCGGGCTAGCCTATAACCCAATAAATAATAGCATCTATGTTGCGAACTCTGATTCAAATACGGTCACCGTAATTAAAGAGATCAATCCTTAATTAGTGAAGAACATATCCTGAATTATGCGTTGTTTCATATACTTGGACATGCCGAATTGGAGAAATCTCGACGCAGTGGCAGCTTATCCTACGTTACATATTCTTGGTGCGGTAGGCGTTTGCTGGTTATCTAGTGAATTGACCAATCCTTGGTCAGGAGCCTGGATAGATAGAGTACTAATTAGATAAAGCTATTATCGCTGGTCTAGAATTCACTTTTTAGGCAATTCAAGTATACACTGGCACACTACTGTATTGGGTATGAATGTAAGCATGGCAAGCGGCACCAAAGTGGTCCTTAATTTTGACACGAGCGTATATCTGAATAAGTAAAGTGCAAGTTGGATTTTGTCCGGCGATTTATCAAATAATATCTGGCCATTAACCAGAGGATCAAATCGAAGGAAGTTACATTTCCAAACAATTAACTGAATATATAATTTCCAACTGCTAAATCAGAACTCTTCTGGTTGTGGCATTAAGCGGTACTTCGAGATATTGTATGATATAAATTATCGCGATATTGCATTCAATTCCTCATCAGAATTTCCGTATAGGTTCCACAAAAAAAGAGTGGTGATCGGGCTTGGTCAACGATCTTCAAATGATGCTTCCATATTCTCGTGTTGAAGTTATTCACTTAATTTGTAAGTAAACCCTCGGAAGAACAGGTCTAGGACTTTTTATCTACAGATTTATTATTAAGATTCACAAAGGTAGGATATGGTATCAAAACTCAGGCATTAGGATTTATCTTTGGGTTTACACTTGCTCAATGGAAATAACGCTAACTAATACTCCAATTCGGCTCTTACAAATAACATACAGTAGCAAAGATTTCAAATTAACGGTGCTAGGCCTGCTAATAAGAGTTAGCCAAAATAGGACAACACCTTTAAAAGTCTATCGGGAAGTATTTATTATATCTATTACTTATAATTTGACTCAGTGCCTGAAAAAAGCATAATCCGTCCAGAATTTATGGAACTTGAAAAGGTTAGCACAAGACTTGCTTTAATACTTATTCTGGCATCCGGGATTACTTTCAGCACCACCTCAATTTCTAATGAAAAGATGGCAAATACGATTAATAAATCCAGTCACAACTTAGTCGGTTCTATTCATAGTTTTTGGGAGAAAAAAAGGATAACTGTGGTAGGAGAGTCTTTAATATCATATTTGCCACGGGAGGCTAAGAGATCTGAGAGACTGGTTCATTCAAGTTTTAGATTGAGACAGGATGTGCTAAAATCATTAGAAGTTGAAGCTAGAAAAAGAGGAGTCACGCTCAGTAGCCTGGTCAACAATATCTTGGAAAACTATATGACTAGCGAAATCTATTTTGAGGAGCTCGGGTTTATGTTGATGAGTAAGGGTTTTCTTAGAAAGACTTTCGATGAGGTCACTGAAAAGCGTGCAGAACACCTCGGCAAGGATTTAGGGCTAACAGTTGCAAAAGAGTATGTATCCTATTTTTTTCCAGAGGTAAATACTGAGAGTCTCATTAAATTCTTAGAATTGTGGTTCAAGCGCTTTCAGTCGTATTCTCATAGAATAGATAATAACAGACATTATTTTACGATAAACCATGAGATAAATATTAATTTCTCAATAATATTAAGAGCTATGCTGGAGGGCATAATTGAGCCTATTGCGAAGAGGACAGTCTCATTCAGGGAACTAACACCAAATACCATCGCATTTTCTTTTGAGATCAATTAATTATATTGTGCGATTCTGTTATTAAAATGGATACTGATAAAATTCGACGTTAAATTTAAGTCTCAAAATCAACCCCAGAGATTCTACAGTCGTTGGAATATCGGAATATCGATTAAAGATCGGAAGATTCAACAACAAAGTTTACCTTGTTCTTAATGAAGTTCAAAAAAATGCACGCAATTTTATCTAGGTTCTAATTCAATCTTTATTCGCTTAACAAGACTGTCTATATCAATTGGTTTAGTGATAAAGCAGCCGACATTTAGCCCGGGAAATTCATGCTTTAGTGATTCGTAATAGATTTCATAGGCTGTAATAAAACAAGCGTTTATATTTTTATCCTTTTTCTGTATCTCTCTGAATAGTTCGAATCCGCCCATTTTATTCATTTTAATGTCTAGTAGCAAAAGATCATAGATGCCCGGCTTGAATGCTGACAGTGCTAGGAGTGGGTCATTAAATGCATCGACTAAGGCGAATCCGGTGCCTTCTAGGCCCTCTTTTAAGGTTAAGGTAGTGTCAGGCTCGTCGTCTACGAGCATAATCAAGTATTTGTGTTTAGCAATATTCATAATATCTGTAATTATCTTTACTAATACTTTTTGGTTACTCTAGATGACAAAATTTAGATTCTACGTCTCCAAAATTCTCTTCAATAGGATCAATAGCAATTCAATCAGTCATTTCTTATTTGATTAGATGGGGAAACAATTAGTTAGTCCTGTATTACGGTGTCAACTATGTCTAACGATGTCAGTTCCGTACGACATTGTAGCCGTAACTTTTATGAATATTGTTGATTAATACCGTGTCCAATGAAAAACCACGTTTTCCAAGCAGATATGACATCAAACAACAATTCGGTAATATTGGCAGCATCTATAGTAGCTATCTTTGTTGTACTGACTGCAGCATCTTGCATTGGAGTATCGATAGTTAATGCACAAAAAAATAGTCCACCTCCAGACCACTATATTGTACAAAAGACCGGGGAATCTGGGCCAGATCCGCTCCCTGGACATCAGGGTCATCAATTAGTAATGGCAATACCGCCTAGAGATGACGGTAAGATTTGGACTGGAACTATTTCATGGACAGCAAGTTATCCAGTCGAAATGGTCATACTACACGCCTATGATAATACTAGCGCAAGTGGTAATGCAACTTTTGGCAAACCGTTGACCGCTCCGTTCGGCAAAGGAGAAGTAGCAATTTCTCTTATAAAGAATCCTAGCGGGACCCCAATACCCTCAGGCTCTCTTGACTTCGCAGGTAATGCTGTTGCTTTCCACACCTTAAACGGCCACAAGTTCACCGTTACCTATACCGCAGATGCTAGAGCAGAGGACCTATCCAAGACAAGCAAGTAACCATCTTACCTCCATCCGACCCAAAAATCTTTTTTTAAAAAAGCGGAAAATTAAAGATTATGACTGAAGGAAATTAGAATGCCACTCTGATACTATGGACTGAGATAGCTTGATTTCAGATAGCTGATACTTTTTCCACTTTTGGTAGATTAACGAAAGCTAGTCCCAATAAACTAGTTAACTTATGGAGACCGGAAAATCTCAACAAACAAAATGTCCATTTTATATTCATTGGATCTGAATTCAATTGAATCAAGTATGATTTGATCTCAATAATATAAACAGATGTAATGACAGCTAGTGAAAACGCACACTCTGTAATTGAAGACAATAGCTAATTGTCCATATGCATTCAGTTCATACGGCTAGAGACTTGATGATCATCAAAATGCTATCACTAGGCTGAAAATCGCTTGACAATCACTAGGCAATCTTGGCGATGATATTAGCTGCCTTCTGAGCCCCATTTTGATCTGCATTAAAGCTAGGTCTAGCTCTAGCCGTGGTAATTTTGTCTTCTATCAAAGATTCTAATGCAAATATATCCTCATATTTATATCCCATCAATCTCGCATTTTCTTCCTGTTCAAAATGGTTCTTGATAGGAATGAAAATCCCTGGTGTGCCATAAACACAGGATTCATCAATCGTTGACTTTCCTGCAAGGGATATCAAAAGATCTGAAGCATAAATATATTCATGTAAATTTTCAACCAAGCCAACATTCCTGAATTCATCATTTGACTCAATAAGCTTCAAAGAAGGCCCTGAAAAGACAAATAGGTCTGTATCAAGTCTTTTTCGGAGCTTTCGGTGAACTTTTATTACTTTATTGATCAAATATCTACCTGAATCAGTTCCACCAATGCTGACAACTATGGTCATTTTATTCATTCCAAATCTTTTTCTTAATTCCGATCTGTCTGTCGTAGTCAAGTTCCTCACTATAGGACCAACATGTGATATATTGTCTTTATCGTCACCATGACTTGGAATTACGACATGATCACAGCTTTTTATCATATGTTGCATAGACCTATTCATCTTGGACTCAAATAAAGAGAGTAACGGTGTTTTAATAAACGAGGTTCTAACTATGTCAGTTATAAAAATTCGTTTCCGTTTCATTTCATTTCCAACTGAAATAGATGCAAAGTCTTCGTCGCTGACTATGAGTCCTTCATTTAATTGTAAAATCCGTCTGGCTATTGATTTGCACTTTCTATAATACATAACATACTTCAAGATCCATATCGAGGTATTTCGAAGTCTCATGTTGTCATCTACAGTAAATCCACTAGGATGATAAACGTTATATGCTTTATATCCAAGTAAAGAAAACATTTTGTATGCATTTAACCCACTGACGGCTAGTGGTTTACTCATGCCTAAGCGCTGAAGGCATTCCAAAATGGCGATATCTCTACTTGCATGCCCTAATCCAATTGGACTAATAAAAAATATTATGATGTGTTTTCAAGCCTCCGTAATCCCATAATGAACATTAGACAGGGAGTCGAAACCATAATAATTACGTACCTAGCTCGATGTCTTTTCCTGATAATCTATTCCATACACATCATTTAGTCTTTGACTTTCAGGTCTCACTAGGAGTCACTTGCAAGATATACACCAATTGATGCACAGACTGGCAGCTAGAATCAATACATGATTAGAATCCACTAGTTATCTATTATGTGTAAGAGGTGTGCAATTAATATATTGTCAACTTATGTCCCTAGCCTTTGGCCGCATTTGACATGAACGTAATCATTTCTAAAAATTAATGTAAATTTAGATCACCATTTTTGATAAATCGCGATACGACACTCTTAAGGGCCTCTTTCCAGTATAAAAAATATATTAATACTTCATTATTGTCCATCAGATACAACACAACAGAAACAAGGAAGCATAACAAAATCAAAATGAAAGAGAGCCTGATTAATCACTTTATCATTCTCAGTGTTGGAAGAATGATTAAGCCCCCTATGTGAGTATAAGTAGCGAGGTTAATTGACAACACCAACGGATAACGCTCTAGGTGAGAAACGCATTCGAAAAAAATTTAGAGGAAAGTTTGTAGTAATAACAGGTGCTTCATCGGGTATTGGGCGACAGGTCGCAATAGATTTCGCAATGGGCGGCGCCTCTAAGGTAATCATAATAGCTCGTACCGAACCAAAATTGATCGAACTTCAAAGAATGATTGAGCAAACAACATTCCATGGATCAAGAGAAACAAAAGGACCAGACGTAATTCCATATGTATGCGATGTCTCTCGAAGACAGGAGGTAATAGCAATGGGGAGAGATCTGCTGCAAAAATTAGGCAGGATTGACATACTGGTTAATAATGCAGGCTTTGGGGCACTTAGATATGTAGGAGCGCAAGAGATAGACGAAATAGAAGCAATCATGCATACAAACTATTTTGGGATGGTGTATTGTACTAAGGTGTTCTTAAATTCTATGCTATCCAGGCGTACTGGTCATATCGTAAATATTGCTTCTGTTGCCGCTAGTTTTGGAATTGCTGGCATGGCTGCTTACTGCGCCTCAAAATATGCAATGTTAGGTTTTTCTGAATCCCTCCACCACGAATTGCATGGAACTGGAGTTGGTATAACTGTAGTCAGTCCAATAGGCGTGAAAACTAACTTTTTTAATAACAAATTTTTCCCAGGTCGTATCCCAAATTATACCGGGTTAATGCTAAGTCCAAAGACCGTATCGAGATCTGTTATTTCGGCATCATGCTCCCCACGATTAGAAATAGTAGTTCCTTTTTACATTCGAGCTGCGATATGGCTAAAATGTACGTTACCATATCTTATAAACCCACTAGTTGGAACTCTTTCTAGAAAACAGATGAATGTATAAAAAGTTGAAGCTAGTTAGTATATACGCAATAACGTACCAGACATCGCTACCTGACAACATAGCTTTTGATCTATGATTTAGTATAGCCCTATAACGGCAATAACTGATAACTGTCTGAAAATCAAAGTTTGGTACAGGACTACGGTAGATAAAAGACCATATACTTGCAAACTTGAAGCGGTCAATATATATATTTATTGTTAAATTCCATTCAATCGTCATGGCATGTTACCACATGAAGAATTTGAGCTAAACTACATAAAACACTCTGATAAGGCGATGAAAAATAGAGAGAAGAAAAATTATTAGTATTGAGAAATCGATTTGAATATCATACAAACTTATTGTCTGTGGCAGGATATCGTAGACCATTAAAGAATCAACGATATTATCGTGGGTTCCAAACCCCATTTACTGAATAAAATCTTTAGCTATTGGAACGACAATGGCTATTGAGTCTCAATTTTCAAATCCTCTGCGACACATTATTATTATTTTTTAGACACTTTCTAACTTATCCACAATGATTCATAACATATTACATGAAGTTCTACTAAGAAATTACCTCCTCTAAAGTGACGTTTGTCATGCCCAGCAACTATGATTGGTTCTAATACGAGCGTTAGTATCGGAATTGTTCTCGAAAATGCGTGATTAGAATTATTTAGGTTTGCAATTGTATGAGAGCAAGCCGAAGCCGGTATACAAACAACTTCAACTGTCCTGATCAGTACTAATGCATATCTTACCTAAACTAGTTTAAATGATGAGGAAAGGATCAAAATCTTTACCCTAAGAAGTTATGTATACTTTATCTTCTCACGATGTAAGAGGTAAATAACACCATCATATTTTTTCATGATATTATAAAAATTATAACGGTCGCTGGTTGAAGTTCGGTCGCATACACAAGGTGAATTGTTGGACTGAATTCAAAAGCCAGCATCGCCAGCGACAGAATGAATCTATTGGTTCGTACGTGGGTCGCTAAACGGTTGTGTTACCTTTTATGTCTTTTCCAACCATGGAATGCTTTAGTTCGCATAAGGTTTGTATTAGTTCACATGGCCTTGTAAGACCCCCTATCCTTCTAAACTATACACATTATTTCTCTAATTGTTAGAACGAGCAACTCATAGTGAATAGGTTAGCTAAATAGAGAAAACCTTGATTGTTGTCATAGAGATTTATCATTTATTATGCCAGAACTATTATTGGTACCCTCTCAACTTAGATAATGTATATTGCATTTGAAACCAATTGAATATGTAGGATATGAGCCGGATTAATTTCAGCTTGCAAAGAATTTATTTATATATCAATTACGTCATAAATGCGACATTTTTTTGGGTTAAGCATCTATTTGGAGAGCAATTGTTCAATAAAATTCTGAAATTCTGAATGGGTAAAGAGGGATGAACAGGGGATATTATCTTTTATTACATTTCTCGGATCTTGTCGGTCTACTACGCAAACTACCCCGCTCACTGATGCACCTTGTTCCTTCACAGCATCTATTGCCATTCTGATACTAGTGCCTGTAGTCATAACGTCTTCGACTATCACAACGGGATCCTGTAAGGTTCCTTCAATCTTCTTTTGCAACCCGTGTTCCTTTATTGATTTTCTTACGTAGAATCCAGATGGGCCTCGATTAGTATAACTAGTATAGCCCAAAGCTACAATGACTGAAATCAATGGAATAGACCCAACTTCTAACCCTCCTACTGACTTTGGGTTAAACTTCAAAACTTCTGTTAGTAATAATTCTCCAACTAAATTTAGTCCTTCTCCATTGAACAATCCCTTTATATCATAATAATAGTAAGTTGTCTCTCCGCTCGATAACGTGATAGATCGGTCAAGTACTTTGATACATCTTTCTTGAATTAACTGTTTTAGTCTCGATTTCATCTCAACGGTCATCGATAATTCCATCCCAGACACTCTGTCCTTCCATTTGTATCAGATTCTGTAATCGGATTAATAATTTATTGTATAACATAGCGAATGATATGGATCTATTTTATATGATTTCTTATTCTGGAGAGTGATATAATTATTGTATTCAAATCATATCCCAGATCCAGAGGAGTAGCTGAATATTACCTAACTGTCGACCCTATATAACAAAACTGTGTTCATACTGATACTTGACATAAAACCATTCTAGAATAAATAATAAGCTAATGTTATTAGCAATAAATGACAATTATTAATGAAGGATAATAGTGCTCGTTGTGAAGTATAGAGTATACAGTATTCAATTTGCCTACACTCAAAAATCTAGTATCCTTATTTATCAAATTCGTTTATTTATTCTCGATGGTTGTATTATCAATAGCAATTCCCGGATGTCCGCCTGATGATGTGAACTTCGCCATTACGAATCTGAGGCATAATCTATCAATCTGCACTGTATACCCAAGAATAAAAGAACGACCCTAGAGTAGATGAAAAATATACAGGAGTCTATTTGGTCTTCTTCTAGTTACCTTACATAGTACTTTATTAGGTGCTGTGATGGTTTTATTTTCTTCGCTTAAATAGAGACAGTTCAAATGCAGCGTCCCAAGGCTTCTATGGATATTTACTACTGACTCTTCAATGCGTATAGAACCTCTCACAATTTATAAGATATTATAGGATAAAATATGTTGCATTTCTAATGGAGCCTCTTTCGACATTTATCCTCGACTTTCAAACTCAGTCCATGTATTTCGAAGCTGATTCTTACATCGCAACATCGCTTTTGGCCAAGTATCAAAAAATATGTAATCTTGAGAGTAAGGAAGTCTTTGCGATTGATCCTCCGCTTACGAGTGCTGGATGGTCATTTGCAAAATTATTTCTTTCTGGCCAGTTTGTCGAAAAGATCTACGAGTGTAATCTGCAAGGAGTAGATGAGTCTAAAGGGAAAAAGTTTGAAGATAAGTTCATTTCATGGCTGAATACAACTCTAAAGAATCGCAACTGCAGGGCCCAGTTAAAGATTTCCTCTGATATGCAAAGATAGGCGCATTATAATGCTAAAAACGATTTGATTGCTGAAATAATACATGACTTACTTATTCGGAGTGATTATCTTATAATATGAACTTCCCAACGAATAGAGAATACACTTGTACAGTTCCGTACGTGTTATTCAGAATCGATCAGATGGTGTGGAACTGGATCATCTAAATGTGGAATGAAGTTACAACAGTTCTAATCCTTTAATCTTAATATAACCGATATTAGTATCATAGTTTGATCATTCAACTCTATTCCTTCCTTTTGCTTGGCTATAGGAGCTAAAAATGATATATCGTACAAATTGACATATACCATTACCGATCGAAATTTCCTCACCTCAACAAATATCAATTTATATTGTCATGCCAGTTCATTAAATTAGCAATGATATTGTATGATAACGAGGAATCCTCCAATACAGATTGAGAATCAGTTAAGAAAAGAAGCATTGTATGGCTGTATAATTTGTGGCTGTCCTGTTTTGGTGTATGTAGACATTATTCAACAGGATAAGGAAGTTTTCATTCCTGAAAACATGGTAGCCCTTTGTCCAATTCATAGGAACAAGTATCATGATAACGATTTAGAAGAAGATCTACTGCGAAATGCAAAACTCAGTCCTTATAATAAAGAACATCAACTCGATGCTTTTACAGTACATTCTTCAGACATCACAGTTAATGTTGGAAAATGCAAATTCGTAAATACTCCACGGATTTTAGTGGTAGATGATTTTGATATAATAACAGTTAAAAGAAACCCAGAAGACAACAGGTTCATCTTATTTGATGTTAACTTTTTCGATTCATTCAATAATTTAAAGGCCATGTTGTCTGAAAATAGCTGGCACAGTGAAAGTGCTGACCTTGATTGGATCGTGCGCTACGAGCCGAGGCACCTATCTATACAAAAGCAATCTGATACCATGTTATTTGATGCAAAAATTGATAATGAGAAAGAAGAAATCACTATAATTGTCGATGGTTTCCATTATAACCAATCATTAATACAAATTTCTCAAAATGAAATCTTGGTAGATAAAGAAGAGATTGCTCAGGATCTTAAGGGTACATCTGTGAAGAATTACGAAGCAGGAATAATGTTTCAAACAAGATAATTAAACCAAGTAATTTATCAGTGGTCTTACGATTATAAATGTTTGATGGCCTTAATGGAATGTTATAGTTGTAAGTTAACATAAGACTTGATCGTTATATCATCTTTGGTAAGACTGTGGTCAGTTCTATCTTTTTGTCAGGACAAATAGATTACAGCTGTTGAAGTTGGTCTGTCGAATTGGTTGATTAATAGTCTATATATTAGTCCCGAGATTTCATCGGCTGGTGTGGCTGATAAAATTATTTAGCGATAAGCATAGAGATTTAATATTCGACTGGAAAACATATTGGCCTTTTTCCGAAGGTAGATTTTCCGAACTTCTGGATGCAGACTAATCTTATTCTCTATTAAAGGTTGGATTCCTGGTACATAATTCTACATTATCTTATTGTGTGGTGTTAATGAGGTAACTACACTGTATTCTGGAAAATTAGCGCGGATGAATTGCGGAACGTTTTCTCATCAGTATGCATCTTATGCTTTGATTCTTTAAGCTTGGTGTACGAATATATTTATCCATCCGAGAGGACTTTATATAGCCGAAATGGTATAGTATCTTTACTTTAGATTTGTAGGGATATCGGACATGGAAACTAAATCGGCAAACAATGAGGCGGTCGATAGATTGAGGATTATTTCGCAGCGAAGCCCTAAAGAAACATTCAGGCTCGGGATTGAGCATTATGGCGACAGTTGTTTATGTTCGACATGCAAAGCAAGAGGATTTATACTGGCTCCAGACGAGGATAATATGACCGAGAAGAACTTTATTGAGGAGTGTCCTGACTGTAATAGCTAAAATCGCTCTTCTAACCTTTGCTAAAAGATAATGTAGACTCCAGCCAGTCAGTTAGCCATCTTGACAGCACAACTTTAGTTATAACTTATCTTAACCGTGGTATTAACTCAGTTCACATATACGAAGACTCAGAAATGAACAGCTTTCGTTCAAACAACTTGTGGTATAGTAGATAAAACTGTCACACGATTAACTCGAATGACTGCAATATTGCCTATTGAGACCTCGCCTATTTGAGGATATCTAGGTGATTTCTTCAATCATACCAAAAGATAAACTTTCAGTTCCAACCCACATTCAAAAAACGTCGATAGAAGGCAGGACAGGGAATATCATCTCCTGAGAGCTTCCAGAGGAGATAATCGAGCAGCCTTCCAAGCCGGGAATATTCCGGATGCTATACTCAAAGCTACAGAAAGAATCCATACATTCAAAAGTTGGTCGGCAACAAAAACTGGGTTAAAATGAGGAGCTGGTGCTCCGGGCTGACCTCCTCCTGTACCTGGTCCCCTTGGAGCAAACCCTGTAGTTAACAAATAGGCTCCGCCCATACCAGTTACTAGGCCTACACTAGCTCCTATTATACCAATAAGAAGAGCTTCAGACAAAAATAGTATAAGGATGAATCGACTCTTTGCGCCTATTGCTTTCATCGTACCAATCTCCTTGGTTCTCTCGCTGACAGACGTGTAAAGGGTGGTAATTATACCAACCGCACCCACGAGCAACGCGATAAAAGCTATTGCAATTGTAAACGCATTATTTCCGCTTTGGAATCTTTGTATTGTTTGTGAAATTGCTTTAGGAGTAGTAACACCAATATTAGTACCATATAGACTAGTAATCTCACCCTGAACTGTGGCGACGAGATCACCAGAAAGAGCGGCAACTACCATCTGATCGTACTTTCCTGACTTGTGGAAAAGCGAATTTCCAGTAGCCTCGTTAATTATGACCGACCGGTCTATAAAATTATTTCCAGTGGGCTGGATTACACCGCTAATCACAAAGCTTTTAGACTGCTCTTTAGTTTTGCCAGTGTTCTGTTCTACATAAGTAAATGTCCCTTTAACGGTCTGGCCAGTGGACACAAAGGGCGTTGTCTTTCCTGGAGGATTTGCTATGCTGTCTCCTACTAACATTGCAGTAGGATTATTTGGTTGTATATTAGAGCCCTCCACCAACTGTAGCGAGGGCGTCACTAGATAAATTTTTTGTGGATCCATCGCAATGATCTGAGCGTTCAAAACATTCCCCTGGGCGTTAAGCTGCAGCTGACCTTGATATGATGGAACAACTTCTTGAACAAAGGGTAGGGATTTTATTCTGTTAACAACTTCGTTACTAAGTACAATAGTTGGCGGACCCTGAGGGCCGCGGAAATTCATTTGCCCTGAGCTAACAAACAAAACATTTGGAGCCAACATATTCATCTGTTTGTTCATAAATGCAGACTGTCCTGCGCTCATTCCGTTCAGCGCCACCATTAATGCTCCTCCTACCACAACCATGACGATAGTCAAGGCAGATCTAGCCTTTCTTTCCCTAAGAGCGTCAAACGATAGGATGATAAGTTGCTTATAGTTCTTACGCCTCGAGCTGATTTTCCAGTCGGTTCGCATTCTCGAGGGAGATAGGACATTATTATCAGCAGATATATTTTTTACATTACGATATGCATCCTTGCTAGATGTACTCGACTCATTTTCCTTACTGAAATCCTCGATTCCCATATTACTGTACTATCACAGATATTCTCCTAAGTTATCGTAGCTGTCATACCCACTAACCGTTATTATGATCCTGATACTCTCTAGATAAATAGATGCGAAATTCATACAGTGTCTTGAATAACAAGAAGCAACTCTCTTCATATGCTTCAGATATATTATCTATCCTTCACAACTGATTTATAGTTAGCGTTTATTTTGCCTGATGTTTACATTCTTAAAGAATTGAAACAGGCAAGCAACTGAACTGTGTGGTGTTATAAGGGACTGGTGGCTGCACAGATCTACAGCACGAACTTTTTACAGAATAAATGAATACATAATAATCTTCAAGTAATGTTTGTTAGGCGTGTTAATGTGGCTACAGACAAACTTTGGGCTAGACTACTAAAAATAGACCATCCTCAGTAGGAGTAGGAGTTATGGCTATCGCATTTTCCAATTCCGTGAATTCCGGTTTTGAATAAAATAAGATAGCTATTGGTAAAGTCAGTAATAGTAGCTATATAATAGAGCCAATAAAATTGATATGGAAGATTTGTATCCATAATGAGTCCCCCTGATGTTATACAAATGAATATTAGGCAACCTCAGTCAATCGGTAAGAGTCCCGGAGGCCAATTTACTAAATCAGAATTACTTTCAGAGGTTGAATTAAAAAGGCAAAACCTGCGCTGTACTTGAAGACTGAACCTCGGGATAATTCAAATCCGTACTTAACTATTATGTATTTCTTATAGACTAATGAATTCTGCTTTTCTTCTTTTCGTATCAAAAATTGCAGCAGTTGCTTTATAGCCAAAAAACCAGCCATTTGCAGTCCCAGGATTTATAAGCAAAGTCTTTCCGACCTGCATCTCTTCAAGCTTATGTGTGTGACCACAGACTAGTATGTCGTACTTGCCGGATTGCAATACTAATGACTTTTTTTTGGCATTTGTCCCATGATAAACCGCGATCAGCACATTATCCTGTTCAATTTCACAAAAATCCCCTTTAAGTTCACCGCCGATCTTTTGGAAGCTCGATGAAAGTCTTTCCTCTTCGATGTCATTATTTCCGAGAACTCCAATCAACCTCACGCCTTCAAACCATTTAACTGATTCCGGTCTAACGATGTCGCCAGCATGGATAACAAGATCAATATTTTTATCTCTACATATTTTTACGAATTTCTCAATATTGTAAATATTGTCGTGGGTATCTGATATCAGTCCTATATGCATCTAGACGATTTAGTCAATCACTTTACATTTTTATTTGTACTTATCTATGTCAATCGTAACTATTGATCAATCATATTCAAAATTGTGCTTATGGATTTCCAGGGGATGAAGAGTCTTTTGTTTCTCCTTGAGAAATTATTTCCTTGATTGTATTGGGAGGGAAGTCTGCATTTCATAAAAATACTGGGAGACTCGATTTCACTACTAATTATTCTGGTTACCTATTGGATTTGTGCCCCATAATTTTCAATGAGTTAGTGCATTCTTCGCTAATCTTGAAAGTCGATTGGCCCTACCCAGCATTAAATTTACTTTCAGTAATACGGTAAAGTCTTTCTATGAATCTAATTTAACCGGTAACAAATTTTGACATTTTTATCGTGTTTTCATTTTTGTCACTAAACAATATGTCTTTGCCCTGCTTTCAACTTCCGCGATGTTAGAAAGCAGTTGTGTGATCTTCCCAGGATAATTTGATAATAAAGATGTTTTTATCGTTTTTCAGAGATACATATAATATCTCTCTTATCAGGGTATTGCTTAGTAAACTTCCATCCCAAGCCAACATTCCATCTTCTATTCCGATCCACGGAAAACAATATATAGGATATACAATGCTGGGTAGAATTTGCTTGGCTTCTGTATGCATCATGGTATTGTCAAATACCAATGGCTTAGCTGTCATAACATTTATTGCAGTTATCACGATACGTAAGACATCTAATAATCCTTCTTTGGTTGCCCCGAGGTAGAGTTTATTATGGTCCACTTATTTATCAGGGTTTTTTGCTAGTGGATAAAGGTCGTGCAAATAAGTCCACGTCCTTGAATCAAAATATTTGTTATCATTTGGGACTGTCTTCCAATTCTGTGGCCATCTAGGGAAGAACATCTTTGGGACTAATTGCAGCGTTTGCTGCTACCGAAGAGATCTTTTGGGATTTACTTGTGTTAGAACCTGTATCATTATCAATAACAAAAAAATCAGGTATCATGCTAGAGCAGCTTTCTGCTAGTTCCATCCTAAATTCTTTAATGCCTCTTCTGGATGGTCGCTCTTACTTCCAACAATAATTGCCGCATTAACGGCTCCCACTGGAGTCCTAGCTGCAACATCTATTCTGATTAGTTCTTTACAAATGCTTTAGATACCCCCATATGCAAAGGCTCCCTAAGAACCACCGCCCTGCATTGACAGGACATTTTCGATATTCCTTTCAGTAAATCTCGATCTGCATGGTGGTGGTGTTTTACTTAAAAATTGAGTTTCTTTTTCCAGATTGGCATCCGATATGCTTTGGTATCGACATCATTACGTATGAATATTTCTCTCACGTGAATATCAGAGGTTGTCCTTAAGTCGCATTGTAGTCTGTTGAATAGCTTTGAATCGAGATAAAGATTGTTTCGGTTCACGTTGGGGATTCGATTTATGGTAACTGATACCGTAAGGGGTCATTAGTTGTTATAGAAGTGGACGAGCTTAGATAAGTTACCAGTGTAATGAAATCTCAGAAATAACAAACAATGAAAGGGATATCTATAATTACCAAAGGCTTTTTTTATAACCATATTAAAAAAAACAACCATTGAGACATTTAATGGATCGTTCCAGATTAGAGTACCAACCAAACGAGCAAAATTAGTAATCCTTTCCTTAGGCTCGTTCCAATTATTAATAGCTTCCACTTTAGTTGCTGCAATGGAATGGCGAATCACAATATCACTTTGCTGCTTCAATGTGTCAAATTAGTTGGACTGCGAATAGGATGGGATATCAATATTTACCCTAACGGTTATATCGTTGTCACAGTTCGTATCATATCCAGTATTAGGATCATTTGGGTTACCTTAATACCCTCCAGTGGTCTATACGACGGCTATGAAAGAACCGATGCGACTTGGTTTGAGTTGTTTTGGAGATACTTGAAGACAAGTTTAGGCGTTCCCGACATGATTCTGTCTGGTGTCACCGCAGTTTTGCATTCCAAATTGCAGGATGGAGAGATTGCTAATACCTGTGACCGTACAGCTGGTCAATTATTCCTAATTGCCCAAATTTTTAGTGCCTGTCATATTTGTAGTCATGAGCCTGGAAGAATGAAATAATAGAGCTTCGATACCTGAACAAAGGAATAATATTACAGGTATATTATGTACTGGTATCCAATGACTAAATTAGATGAATCAGGTCAGGTTATTTACCTACAATATAAGAATCTGGAAGACATGCTCAAGGTGATTCTCTTTTCTGCACAATCCGCGCTGGGCTTGACACCTATGCTTTATAGTATAAAACACAACAACAGTAGCATACTATTTATCCAAACAGGTTTAGCGAATGGTGCAGTAATTCATTATCTTATTATGCGCAGTGCAAAGCCAGAACAGAAATACATCGAGCTGAAGCGATTAACTGGAGAATTCAAATTTGTCGAAAACATAGGAACCGATACAATGTCTCTATATATTCCAGTCCTAGAATTGGAAACGTCCACACTCAAATTTCCCCTATGAGCAGCCTCTATTATTTTCTTATCTTACGTATCTAGCTAAGTGTACCACTTAATGGATAGGATGGATCATGAATTGACCATTATCAGGTGAAATCCTCGTCTGAAGGCAATAGCAGCTTTGAATTAAATATGATTCTTATGCATATAATTGAGTAATCTAGTACTTCACTTAAATTTATTACATTAGGAATCGTGGCCGATGAGGATCCAACAATGCCAATGAATAATCCAATTAGCGAATTCTTTAATCGACATATACTTTGTTAAGCCGAATGAGGGCGAGTTGATATTGGACTTGATTGTCTGATTTTGCCGAATCTATAATCGGGCGAGGACTATAGTCTTTAAGAATTACTATACTTAATGACGAACAAAATTCTGCTAAAAAGAAACTGACTTGTATAGTAGTAACAACAGTCACGAAATTGTTATCAAGCGTCTTAATTTTTGCAAAGCATACTATATGCTAATTTTACAGCACGGCAAGTTGGTATAAAACCTACTACTATACACGTTAGGACTAGATTTGCACGTTTGTCAGTTAAACATTGGGTAAGTTTTTTAATATACATGATCAACTATAGTTTCTATATCTTGCTAAACTGCAAATTTGGCCACAGACTAGCCGATATGCATCAAGATTAAATAATCTCTTCCCAATACAAATTCCTAATGACTAGCGAAATAAGATCCTGTAGTAGATGCGACGGACAGATGTTAGGTGAGACTCAGCCAATTCCAAAGAAAGTCGCTCTGCCTATACCTCTTAAACCATCATTTTCGATCGAGAAATATTTGCCAAACATTATGAAGGAGTATGATTTTTACACCGTATTTATTTGCTCTTCATGCGGCTATCTTGATGTATATTTTACAAAAAATAAATAGCATACGTTCTCTTTCAGTATTTGTTCAACGCTCATTATTGCTAATGTCTGACTTTGATTGTGATATC
>JBQCDO010000206.1:0-4193 GCA_051961195.1 Nitrososphaeraceae archaeon
AGTTAGTAGTATTGCTATAATCGAGGCTGAGCCAAGAGCTAGTGCGCATACAGACCAACCATTAGTACTCGCGGCGCAATCCTGTGTCATATACCAAACTTATCCTGCAACAATTGACTGTTCATTGACAATAGGTAAAAGTACATTCAAGGTAGTATAAAATTTTACTTTCGTACGCAGAACGCTTCTCTTTTCTGGCTATTTCCTATATTGCATATAATCTGTTAAAAAATCGTTTTAACTTTCGACTAATGCAGTTTCTAATTCATTTTGTCTGTAGAAGGAGTCAATCCTTGCTCTGCTTACACAGTATATCTTAATTGGTGGACTTTAAACAATATTAGTAGTCTACTCGCCGGCTTAAGATCCAGAGATAGATTTCGATTTCTGTAGATCTGTGGCTATAATATCAGATATCTTCCTAAATCCAATTTGCACAAGAATATAACCATATGTGTGTATGTTAATGTCACCCATGTCTGGAAGTACAACTCATAACATACACAAAAAGTTATACACTGTACTAAGAATATTGGAAGATGAGATTGAAATTACATTATGACCAAACAGAAACGAGACGATAACAATAGCAAAATCTATTCTATCAGTCCTTCTAAACTTAAGGAACAACGACAGATAATACTGAATTTGTACAATTCAGGTATTGAACCTGATGTCATTGCCTATCAGTTAGATATTAGCCAAGAAGAAGCTAACAAGATCATAAAAGAAGACGAAGAAAAGAAGAAGGAATTGGAAATGAAACAGAAAATATTAGATGCTTCTCCTTCTATTGGTAGTTCATTTTATCTTGACGCCGTAGTTAACATTGATTTGGCTATCAGAAATGCGCAAACCAGAATGTGGAAGGCATTAAGATCGGGACCAGAGTTTAATATCTCTATTGAAGGAACAAACAAAATATTAAATCAGTTTTCTAAATCAAAGGTTACCTTTGTAATTCTACATATTGACCTTGTCGGTTCTACTCAATTATCAATGACACTGCCACTTGAAAGGCTTACAACTATAATTCAAACATTTAGTCAAGAGATGTCTATTATGATAGAATTGTATGGTGGATATGTCTTGAAGTATATAGGCGATGCAGTTTTAGCATTTTTTATGACAAACCTAGCGAAAAATGGTTTTGATAGTAATTATAGATACAATGATGAAGAAGATGTAAACAATGGTCGGAGTTCCCAGAATCAAGAAAAGAACAAATTGTCAGAATATTACTATTTGCCCTGTATAAATGCGATTAATTGTGCGAGATCTATGATCAAAGTAGGCAAGGAGGGTATAAATCCAATTCTCAATCAGTTCGATTACTCAGATATAAATGTGCGTATAGGAATAGACATCGGAGAAGTTGCAATAATACAATATGGATGGGATATACACACAGCAGAAGGAAAAGAAGTAGAAGGAAAACAAATAATGTTTAAAGAGCCACATTATGACATATTAGGACATACAATTAATGTAGCAGCAAAAATGACAAATCTGGCAAAGCCTAATGGTATTACCATAGGCCAAGCAGCATATAATATATTAGATGAAAAGCAAAGGTCGACTTTTGAAGAATTGGATATCAGTCCTAATATTTGGAGTTATCTAAATGAAAAAACAGGAAAAATGTATAAGGTTTACAGTAGTACATCGTAATTCAAAGAGCATCTTTTAACAGGATCCAAGATCGTATGCAGCCAGATTTCCATCTGTATTGATCACTTTAACTCCATAAACAGGGGGGTCAAATGCTCATTTAACAATATTCAATTATTCAATATTTCATATGATTATTAGTTTCTTAATTATTTACAGACCAGAGGTGATGAAATAAGTAAATTTGCGATAAATTGAGCAAAGTACATAGAGCAAGAAGAAAAGAGAAAGATAAATAGGCTGATTTAACAAAACAACCAGCACCTCATATATATAACCAGTTAAAAGTATTAAACATAATCAGGTAACTATTGATAAATTAATAAATTAATAACTAACGGTAATATATCCCTCCTGTAGTCGTAGGCTGAGGATTTTAAATCAAATAGTGACAGTAATTGGATACCGGTTAATCCAAATTTAATCAATACTTCAGCAGCTGTAATTATTATTTTTTATATTACTCTTCTTTCAAATACATTCATCTTAGTTATTGAGATAAACAAAGTAATGCTTCAGATAGGATTATGACTATAAATACGAGATAGAAGACCCTAACAAATCATTTCTAAATGTATTAGATATACATTGGACTTGAAATTCTTTATCTAATCAATTGTAACGGTGTTGAGAAATAATTAATTGTTTTATAGATGTAGCTATATAATGTGATTGATCTTCCCTGCGATAAATTACTGTTAAATCTTGCGTTGTTTTGCTATTATGTTCGTACAAATTACCTAGGGTATAAGTATAGCGAGATATGATATTCCAAATGCCTAGCAATAAAAATGAACAAACTAAATCAAGCTAGAATAATCCTTTTTTCAAATACGACAAAAATTACTATTATCTCTATAATATTGGTTATAGCAGTATCATATGCTGTATTCTTTTATATACTGAACAATACTGAGACGAATATCAGAAAAAGTCTATTTGAACAGCAAAAGGATCGGCAGATAGAATCGGTAGGAGCCCTGTCTCGTCACATTGGATCAGATTTAGATTTGATAATGTCAAGACTAGAGCTCTTGGCTAATTCAGATACGTTGCAACATGGAAACCTATCAGGAAATAAAACAGAAGAAGTACTGCAAAAAGCATTACATCGGATAAACTCAACCGCTCCGGTAGACAGGCTTTTAGTTTTGGATAGAAACAATCTAGTAAGATCTAGTACAGCTGCTAAATACATACCAGAATTTGTAGGTGCCATTAACCTATCGTCTATGCAATGGGCAAGAGAAACAAAAGACACTCTGGCACCAGTATTTTCTAATGGTTTTCTAGGCAGAGATGGCGTATATAGAATTGCTATTACTTTTCCCATCGTAGATGAAAATACTGGAAAATATTTGGGTTTGGTAGCAGCCTTGTTACCTACTGTTCCTTTGTTTAAACATTATGGGAACATCTATGATATCAAGTCGCAGTATCTAGCAGTTTTAGACAGAAACGCAATTCAATTAATTCATCCTGTAAAGTCATTTATTGGTACATCATTTTATGGTAACTATACACAACAAGCTACAGGACATAACCTGATTCTTAATAATATAATAAGTACAGTATTATCAGGAAAGCCATATTCAGGTACTTATGAATTTAGAAATGGCGAGAGACTTAACACTGGGTATCCCATTATGGTTGGATCAAAACCAAAGTATTATGGATTTGTAGTTACCCCTACGTCAACAATCTTTTCACAGATAGACAATGTTATCTCTATGCATATGATTGAGATATTCACCCTGCTTGCAGGCGTTACTATTACAGTTGCTGTGTTAGTAGTCTTTCTAATTAAATGGAATACTAACCTCGATAAGGAAGTAAAAAAGAGAACAAGAGAACTCGAATCAGCAAACGAACAATTAAAAGTTAATAATAAGATGCAAAAAGAGTTTATAAATATAGCAAGTCATGAAATGAGAACTCCAACTCAGGCCATACTAGGATATTCCCAATTGCTACAAAACTACCCCCACAAATTTGATGAATTCATGCGGGCAATATCAAGAAATGCTGTTAGACTTCAAAGACTTACTAGTGATATATTAGATGTCACTAGAATCGAAAGCCATACTCTAAAACTGGACAAAGAGAAATTTAACATTAAGGATATAATCGTACACTGTATAAATGATGTGACGATGAATAACTGGAAGGATGTAAAATTATCATATGAACCCAAAGATATCATAATAAAAGCAGATAGGGGAAGAATATCGCAGGTTATATCTAATCTTCTATGTAATGCTCTCAAGTTCACCGAACATGGAAGAATATGTATAACTTCAGAAAGAAATGATAATCTCATGCTAGTTAGCATAAAAGACACAGGAACAGGCATAGATTCGGAGCTTTTTCCAAGATTATTTTCTAAATTTGCTTCAAAATCCTTTTCAGGAACAGGTTTAGGATTATTTATATCAAAAAGTATTGTAGAGGCTCATGATGGAAAAATATGGGCTGAAAATAATAAGGATGAGAGAGGAGCTACGTTTGCGTTCAGTTTACCA
>JBQCDO010000207.1:0-3299 GCA_051961195.1 Nitrososphaeraceae archaeon
CCCAGTCTAGATCTTCGGCATCTGGATTACAACAACAACAAAACCAGACCAAATAATGAGACTAGATATAATACAATACTGACAGTCAGTCAAACCTTCGGTACTGTAGAGTTTACGGCAAGACATGACGCATACCTGTTCTGACTCCAGTCATAGTACTAGATGATGCACTAGTATGCTAGCGAATGTAATAACATGTCGACGAAGGAACTACATGAAGTTATAACACACAGGTCTTGTTTTCAGTATCATGGCCCAAAGAATGCTGGCTATGCCGGCAACGTGACCCTTTCTGAGAATCGCAGGCATGGTGAGGCCCGTGTACTAGTCCGAGTCTTGTCTTCTAGTACCATAGCTCACAAAATGCCGGAGATATAGATGAAAAAGGACTGTCGGAGATCATAGACACATCTGATCTTATTCTTCAATACTACTGGCTGCAACATATCGATAAATGAACTACGTAGTGAGAGAACACTGTCTTGCATTCAGTATTATAGTGCAACATCATGCCGAGAAGGGGTGATATACCATCAAAATCGTCTATTGTGCTACTAGTCACATATGACATCTACTATTTTCCTAACCCACTCTTACTATGCTATAATAATACCATTTCCTTAGCCAGATTTACAGGGAGATAAATTTAACCATTTGACCTTAAACCTGCAATCCTTTCATAAAACTACTATAAATAGGAATAATATCTTCATAAAAGAAGAACAATGAATCAAATTATTATTTCTCTTTTGTGTATCTATAGCAATTTCCGTAGGCAAAAACGGTCCTTTCTCTTTTGTTGTATCACAGCGTAAACTCTGTCCTTATATGTTCGTTATGAGTATTGAATAATATATGAATACAATGACTAGGGAATGGCAGAAACGAGACAAAGGTCTAACTGCTAGAATGATTTTCTGTTTTTTTATTTTAGCACTGCTTTATGCTGTTTTCATAGGTGTTTTAGCCTATGTTGGAGTAGGCTTTATTCCAATTGTTATAGCGGCATCAGCTATGATTGTAGCCCAATGGTATTTCTCAGATAAGATAGTACTGTGGAGCTCCGGGGCAAAGGTAGTCAGTAGTGATCAATTTCCAAAACTTCATGAACTAGTCGAGAGAATAGTTGCTAGAACCAATTTGCCAAAACCAAAGATAGCCGTAATTAATACTAAGATGCCTAACGCTTTTGCAACTGGCAAAGGACAAAAGAGCTCAGTGGTAGCAGTAACAACTGGTCTTTTAGATCTATTGGACACCGAAGAGCTAGAGGGAGTATTGGCCCATGAGCTCACTCATATTAGAAATAGAGATGTCCTTATTCTAACGCTTGCTAGCATATTTTCGACAGTCGCGGCTTATTTAATGCAATTTGGTTTCTATGGCGGATTATACGGAGGAGGAATGGGAAGCAGTTATGGTGGTAGAGATGATCGAAATAATGGTAGTGCATTTATAATTATGTTGTTAGTGGCAGCTTTGACTTGGATAATCAGCTTTCTTATTATTAGAGCGATTTCGCGATACAGAGAATATTCCGCAGATAGAGGGTCAGCACAGATGACTGGAAAACCTTCAAAATTGGCAAATGCATTAGTTAAAATTAGCGGTGAGATGTCTCGTGTACCCAAAAAAGATTTAAGACAAGTAGAAGGACTAAATGCTTTTTTTATTGTTCCAGCTATCTCTGGCAGTTTTGTCATAAATCTTTTTTCCACTCATCCACCGGTAAACAAGAGAATCCAAAAACTACTAGAAATGGAGGCCGCGATGAGTTAATAAAAATGCATTATTCTTTAGTTAATTTTCAGATTCTGATTTAATCAGGTATAATACCTTCCCCTTTAAATAGATCCTTTGCATCATGAATAGATAAATCGTTATTTGGAAGTATTATATCCGATTTAACTATTTCACTATCTTCTAATTCTTGACCATCCTTCGAAACTAGCGAGTGTATTTCTTTAAGTTTCTTCTTAAATTCTTTCTCATCTTTTATAATCCTCTTTACGATATCGACCATGGAATTATCAAGAGCATTTATTTTTGTCGCTGTTCTTCGGTTAATCCTAAACTGACCCTTTCCCATTACTCTTACGATCATCTTATCGTGATTTCGTAATTTGGGATCCCGAAAAGATGATGCTGAATTATTAATACTCTTCCTATTGTTTCTTATTATAGATGATCTTCGTGATCTACTAGACTTTCTATGTAATTTTGAGACCCTCTTGACACGACTGCTCTTGTGTGTTATTCTATTTTTAACCATCATGGGATAACCCCGGAGCTTTTCTTTATTCTCATCTTTATTACATTATGTGATCCTCCATCTATTGTCCTCTTTCTGGTACAAATCTCATTAGCTTTATCTAATATATCTAATACAATTTTCTCTATATGTTCTGGTCCATCTTGTCGTATCTGCATATCTGCTATTGTTTAAGATCTTGTATTTGCATGTTTATAATCTTATGTAGTGAGGCACATGCCCCATTTCCTATGTTTGCACACAAACTGATATCTGTCCTGCTTATATGAAATGCCAGCGTTATCCTGTATCCTAGAATCCTATTGAGGCTTATTTCATTATATTCCAAGATAAATTTAACAATCTAATTATCAAGAATATGAACAATTACATTTTAATCATGACCAGCCACGCACTTTTCTGGGAATTTCAATATTTGCAGCGATATTTGTTTCTCACTTAACTAGGTTAGAATGTGACTGGAAGATCCCAATTTAATTTTTATTTAGTATAGTGATCCTTTACCATTAAATCTCTAAATAAATAAATGTATGACAAGAATCCAAATTGCGAATTCTAGAAGTTATTGACCTTACAATAACTGGTCCACCTATTTGTTCTCTCTGATCATTTAGAATCGATTTAGCATTGTAACGAAGACATGCTCTACTACACTAAATCCAGATGATTCTGAACTACTCCTATATTTGTCTGGTCTGTTTTACTAGGATACATGTAAAAAAAACAAAGATTTTCATCACGTATGCTTACTAGTAGGAGGAGAAGGTGTCATTATCCCTGCTATTATTACTATCAATCTTCTTACCATTATTGAAATACGGCTTAGTGATTGATAGAGATGATGGTAAGTCTGTAATTTTATTTGTACTATTTTCTCCAACTATTGACGTAGCCTCTTCTAGTATCTTATTTATTTCTTCGCCGCTATCAGAATAAGACGCCATACCTTCTAGCACATTGGTAGGCTCTGCTATAGTACCATTCAACAATTCCCCCAATGTATCTGAGATTTCACTAAGGGAGTGAT
>JBQCDO010000208.1:0-3733 GCA_051961195.1 Nitrososphaeraceae archaeon
AATCGTATTATATAAAACGTCGTGACAAATTTCATCTATAATGAAAAATAATATTGATAATTTTTGTAATTATTAATGTGACCTCAGCACTGGGTTCTGAGTTTGCCTTCCATCTCCGAGTCTTCAGATCTATTGTCAATAGGGCTGTGACGGCGACGCGGCTTTTCGGAGCCCGTAAAATGAGAATACAGATCTATCGCTTTTAACTAGAAATCTAATTAAAGTAACATGCACGTATAAAAGGAAAGTTACGTTCTTATCCAGTGCTAATGTCAACTAGTGAAGTATTGGATGATTTGCTAAAGCTATTGGATGCAGTGCAAAAACACGCCGATCTGGATGGGTGTCAGCACTGCGATAAAATATTAAAATCAGTCTTTGAAGATAGATATAATTAGGACGCATAGCGCGCTTGTATCAGCTCCAGACATGCCTTTTATGCTAATGCCGACACTCTCCTGCGCGATCACAACATACACTGAGATAGCTTCATTTAGCCTAATTCAATTCCCGACTTATGTCGGCCTTGAATTAGCTACTCAGGCATTAGAACACGATGTCTGACAGATCTCGTTAGGTAGTCAAATGCTCTATTGTTGATTGCCATTTATTTGATTCTCATCTGTAGTAAGCCTAGAGTGCAAAGAATTTCAATTTTTGCCACGTCACCATGAGAGTATACCTGTGCAATCCCTCAACTATTGATGTGATCATTAATAACCAACGACGTTGAATGAAACACGATCTCTGCTCGTGCACTTAGGAATTAACCGAACGTAATCAAGATATACAACTTGGGACAATGTCCAAACGTTAATTTTTTCCATGAATCAGTTTTGTTTTCAATTTCATGTCAATTCTTTAGCGAAGTCCAGACAATAGTCAGAATTACTTGTCGACCTTTAAATTAAGCCTAAAATAAAGATCTAGAAATACTAATAAATCTCCATTCATTGACCTTATTATTGGTAGTTGACACAATACGTACTCTTAAGATATTAGGTAATTGGTCTGGCAACAGAATTATTGGAAGGAAACGCCCTTTAATTGCCGTGTTTAGTCTTACGCATTACTGCAATTTTTATTGTCCTATGTGCCCTTTTGGAGATCACGATAAGACTGGGCAAATTGCCTTTGCAAAGAGTAATGATTTGACTACAGAGCAATGGAAATTGATTTTTGACAAAGTTTCAAAATATTGCATCTGGTCAATCATCGAAGGAGGTGAACCAACTAGCCGTCCTGACTTTATGGACCTTGTCAGATACATTTATCATCTAAAAATGCCTATTACTATAATTACTAATTGCTCTCTTGTCGACAAAATTGACCTTACTGAATTGAAAAAGTATGTTCAATTTATTACATGCAGTATTGATTCTGTATTTGAACAATCCTACTGTAAAATTCGTGGGGTTACTGCCTCAGTATATCATAGAGTAATAAAAAATCTTGAACTCTTAACCGAACACCATATACCGCACTATCTTAATAGCGTTATAACTAAATATAATACCGAGGAGTTCATTAACCAATCTTATTTTGATAGAGCAAAAGAATTAGGTTCCAACGCCGTGTCATTGACGTTTGTAGAGGACCGATCCGATGTTAACTACACCATGTTACCAGATCCCAGGTCCGTGGCGCGTGTCTGCGAAAGCATACTTGAATACAGTAAAAAACACTCTTCTCCTCAGATAATGATTCCGTCAGAGTATTTCGAACAAATAATTGAACATGGAAGGGCATTGTTTGATGAATGTGGTGTGTGGAAAAGCATATTCGTTAACGGTAATGGCAAGGTTCTTGTTCCATGCTGGAAATTTGACAGTCCCCAAAATACGTATGATCTGCTAGAGCGATCCGTAGATGAAATCTGGGATGCCCCGCAATGGGATATTGCTAGAACTTGTCACGATTGTAAAGTGCTAGGCTGCATCTGGTACTCCTCACAACCAGTAACTACATTTGCTAGAAATTACATGAGAGGATTATCAAAAATGATCAATATGCACGACACTGACCATATGAAAGAAGCAGCATAATTTACGCTCTCCTTGAGTATCTAGTTACCCCTACTCGGCATCTATTGAAATTACCTTCTATATAATGCAGCACTTAACAGAGTTAGATACTGAAGTCATATACCTGATCTACCTACTTAGTAAGAGACTCTTCGATAAAAGACATCCTGAGAAGAGATACGATTTTCAGACAGGAGCTACTTCAAACCTAGAAACCAATGAATTAATTTTACGACTTTTGTCGTCATCTTCCAACTTTATAGTTTGTGGATCTGCAGATTGACTAGGTTTTTGGTGATCATAGTTGGAATTCATATGATAGGTAGCTTTGATCTGTTGTTTCGCATAGCTTCAAATTCTTTTACTATTAGTGGAAAACATATGAATTAATTTTTTTATATGAATCCATACATACTTTAGTAACTCTTTAACCATACATAATTGATATTCAATGTAGAAAACTGGCAAGCTATTGTTCATAAGATAGTGACATCTAAAAACGGAAATCTTGTGGTGAATGTTGGCGCGGTGGACGATAGTTCAGTACTAGTCTCCACAGAAGGTGGTCGTACTCGTTACAGAATCCCAAAACACATTATAGAGTGATATGCTGGTCACGGGGTAACACTAACTGTTCCAGATTCCGAGCTTGCATGATTTAAAAGTAACCAGGCTAAGGGATTCAATGATATAAAGTCTCTCACGTGAAGATTTTTCCATAAGAATTTTTCTACTAAACCATTTGATGTGACGCAATTCCTTTCGCGTATGATTTTTCGTGGACAATATCTGCCAAGAAATTTTAAGAAGCTGATATTCACGAGAATTCTTTCGTAAGTACTGATTTGTGGTAATTAGTTCCCTCTAGGAGTAAAGTTCTGACAGTAACGAACCTTTAGTCGGAATATATATTTTAATCCAAAGTCTTGTATACAACAGCCGAGACCGCTATAGTACTATCTATAACTAGGATTAGAAGATTGTAATATTGTTTAGCTAAATGACATTAACGATCAAAATCGTATCCAGCGAACTGTTATTCAATGAAATAGGCTACTTTGCACATCTTCTATCACTACTTCAAAAGTAGGCCATTGCGCATCGAAACTGACACACCTTGGTATCTATAGATCAAAGTCTCCCAAGCTCATTATGTTAAGTTAGGTAGTAGACAGATACATTCCCATATTCTATAATTAGACTTCTTTTTTAATCTCTCAGTAATATTGAGATAACCACATAAAAATTGTCTGCTTAAATAAGACATATTTTATAGAAATTTAAGCCTCGGTTCTATGATAAACATGAATTGTTCTATGACACGAAGTACATAGAGCCGTGCAATTCGAGCTATTATTGTTAGATCGATTGCCGTCAAAATGATGAAAATCTAATCCATAACGCCCCAATTTGACTTTACATCGTGCACATTTATTTTTCTGCTTTTTGATGGTGTCGAGCTTAACTATTTCAGAAAAGTTTTTTCTCTTTGTCTTTCTTCCACATTTTGCTATCAATATGAAAGACGCATTAACCCACAACACCAGTGCGAGCGCATTGTACTCAAGTGCAGCTAGGGAGGATCTATCTTGGGCGGATACTTGATGCCATGCTATACAACTAAGGAATAAAAGCATTATGCCAATTAGAACTTGAAAGCTTCGCTCTCTAATCAAATATGCACGACAAGATAGTATTACCAGAACCAA
>JBQCDO010000209.1:0-2441 GCA_051961195.1 Nitrososphaeraceae archaeon
CCTATCTATTTCCTCAATTTGAATCATAGGCTCATTCGAGGAATAAATTCTATGTTTTATATAGTTAATCTGATCTGCTACTGACAATTTTCATATCTCATGGCATCTTTAGCACGTAATTACTAGATGTAATTACTGGGTAACTTCAACAATTGCATTGTTATCCTCATCACTTTCACTACTACCATCACTTTCACTATTATCCTTACTACCATACTTATGATCTTGATTGTTATTGCTGCCGGTACTGTGATGATCACCACCGTTACTTCCATGTTCATGATCTTGATTGTTAGCGGCACCAGTACTGTGATGTTGGGCTTGATCATCACCATTATCATTATTATCACCATTATCACCATTATCAGAAGATCCGGATGAAGTTGGTGTAATCGGAGGATAAGAAGATGAATTAGGCTCATTCGAGCCATTTCCTACGCCCTTTGCATGCAATGCAGGGGTGAGATTATTTGGCAATATTGATGCTGCAAAAGATAGTACCACTAGCGTTAGCATAAACAATTTTCCATCTATGAAAATTTGAGTCAATTCTTATATCTTAAAATTAGTATTATTATATGTGTATTAAGACACATATGTAGACCATAATAAACTTGCTATATATTACAAAAGACACTTTGATAAAAAAACATTTTTCGATGATAAATACCAGAACTGTAACGACAAATGATTGCATCGACAGCAGAGGCATCATTATCACTACAAAACGCAATAAAAAAATAACCATGCTTTAACCGAAGGAATTACGACATACGAAACTTTAAGAGATTTAGACATTAGTTTTCCTTTTGGAATTTTCAATTTCTTGAAGAGTCAATTTCAAATGCTCTTTAATTTCATCTTCTTGCATAGATGATTCGACAGTAGAATGTCTAATTATGATTTGTGTGGTGCATATCTTTGAGCAGATGCAGGCTGAGTCATTAGGGTGGTTGTCGTCACAGTTGCTATTCCAAATGTCAATGATGCTATGATCATTGTCATGAAAAATAATCTTGTTTTCGTTATCATTCTACGAGTAATATGACATATTTTTTATAAGGAATACTGTATAGGAATTTTAAAGGATCAATTAAGATAGATAATATTCATCATTTATAATTTGTAATTTACACCAAATATACTAAATTCCCATATTTACTAAAAGATCTATCTAAAATATTTACTAGATAATTAAGAAAATTGCTATCGATAGCGTATGATATTCAGTTCTTGATCATTACGAGATAATATGTTAAGATTTCCTAAGGTCACTGACTGGAATCATTTCTTATCGTTCATTCTAACTTTGGTCTAGCCAGATAGAATAGCGCTGTTAACATCCGCATAAGGTGGTACACAAATGATATTTTTGCTCGGTCACGCATTCAAATTAACTACAAGATAATATACTCACTTTACTAAATAATGATCGCATTCTTTCTAACATTTGTCCTGGAGACTTTTCATCACTAGATTGCGGATTCTCGACGTACTTTGGAGTCTAAATCTACTGCAGTTTGCACATCCGTTACAAATACTTTTCCTCCAAGAGTATCACTGCCTAATTTTTCAATCAGTTTGTTAATCAACTCTTCAACCTGATCATCTTTGATTATAACCTCAACCTATTCCTAGGGAATACATTCTGGAGGATAATGAGCAGTACCCCTGCCAATTGCGACAGATTCCGGTTTCACTTTTCCTCTCTGTTCAATTTTGTACTGGCTCATTCCGCCTGTATTGGTATTTTTCAAGATTTGACTAACAACATCTAATTTTCTATGTGGTATTATTATCTCAAATTATTTCAAGCTGAGCACTATCTTATTTTCGACTGTTGTCTAATAGCTTAAAAACATGATGAATGTAATGCATTATTATGCAGTACATTTATCATCTCCTTATAGTACATAAATACGCACTTATCTAGTACAAGGTTTTGGTAATTGACAACCAATATTCATTCACAAGCCTTCGTGGAGGAGGTTCAACACCTATAGGAGATAAAAATCAAGTACTTCTAATATTGACAAGTTCAGGTAATGTCTAAATGAAGTAGTTATCTGCAGCGAATAAGATAGCACCCACAATGCTATATAGGTGATTTTTGTGGATGTATAGGGAGATGTTACGATATATCACTGGACTCCAAAATTAAGATATCGATTAATAGTACTAGAGATTATGTAAGGTAACATTAATGATCCATAATCTCTCTCCAAATAACGCTGAGTATAGGATGCTCAAGACGTTGTCAAGAATTTTCGTTCTAGCCTGGAGCTCAGTTATCCAAATATTTTACAATCCCATGAAGATGTGCCGTTTGTCAGTATTACTCTTGGTGTTACTTCCACTATTATCGCTAGCACTTAATATCTGGCCAATAGTACAAATCGCAGATGCTGAACTTATCAGTTTTGATAACAGCAGCATGAATA
>JBQCDO010000210.1:0-2722 GCA_051961195.1 Nitrososphaeraceae archaeon
GAAATGATACTGCTACTGTTCAAATAAAAATAAACAAGATCTTTATCAAGCACTAACAAATCGAGAAATGTTGGATACGCTGCCGGAACAAGGACATGATTATTACATATATCGGGACAAAGAAGCATTCAATGATGTATCTAGATTCGATCAATCACAGAAAGGTAAAAAGTATAAAATTATAAATTATTTTATTAACATTGAAGACAAGATAAAATTAGAGGAATTAAGATTTTTTTAATGCACAGTTAACTAATTTGTTGCTATTTATGTATACTGCAGAAGACTGTTGTATAATAATATCATTAAATTTGGTGATCGATGAAAAAGTCTTAGGAACTAGTATATAGTTTACAGTCTTACAAGCTAAGCTAATAGTCGGCGGGATTACACTATTTGTATGTCATAACTGTCGACTATATCTTAAATTCAGTTGTAATTTTTCTTGGTATGTCATTATAAAATTAGAAAAGAATCTACGTTCCAACTTAACAGCGTACGTTAAATAGTGATTTATAAATTCCCGTGATTTTTAAGAATGTGTATTTGAGACCGCGTAGCAGATTTGGCGAAACTACATTTGATAATTGTATAACATTTATGGTTGATGGAGAGGAAAATTTTAGATTAATATATCAAAAGATGAATGAAGCAAAAAACTCTTTATATATTGCAAATTATGATTTGGATCCAGGCTTAGAGCTTGTTAGAGGAGATGTGTCCTCACGATCATTTCAAACAACTGATTTGGTTGCTTCTCCTTGCACATCAGATTCGTTATCGTCATCAGTAATCACATCTAACCTAGGTAGCGCTAAAAGTAGCAGAAATAGTAGCAGTTACGATAATTTGTACATTAGCAGTGATAACGCTGAAGACAGGGAACATCATCTACAAAGTGATACAGTACAAAATCTGTTGATACGAAAGGCAAAACAAAAAGTCGATATTAAAATCATTGTATGGGAACCCAGATGGATAATCAGAAGATTGCCTGGGGCAAAAAGGCGAGGTTTGGAAGGAAGACGGAAAAAGGTTGATGTCGTCAGAGAAGCTGCAAAGCATTATGGCATCGAAGATTACTTAACAATACGTCTTGATAGCAAAGCACCCACTCTTACTTCGGGCTTTCACGAAAAAATGATCATAATAGACAATCAAACTGCATTTTGCGGGGGACAAGATCTATCGCAAGGTAAATGGGACACAAGTGATCATGATTTTGATAATATATTACGAGACAAGTGTGGAGAACCCTGGCATGACATTCAGGTAATGGTCAAAGGTCCTATACTATGGGATCTGATTTATCATTTTAATCAAAGATGGGTCTATTCTATTTGGAAAGATATTAAGCAAGTAAAAAAAATTGTCAAACCCAGTTCAATAGGTGCTTATCTGTCATCCGCGTCTCCTGTTCCCTCTTTATTTGCAGCATTGTCATCTAGTGACAGAGGAGACACTGAGATCACTGCCCTACGGACATGGAAACAGCTAAATGAAAAAAGAAATAAGAATAGCAATAATAGTGGTTATGATCTTGACTACATCGTTCGAGACAATACTAGTATACGTGCATGGTATGAAAGTATGTTCAGAAAAGCGAGAGATAGCATATACATCGAAGATCAGTTCCTTTTTCAGGATAGAGCAATAACCCAGGTTCTTGTTAATCAGCTCAGAAAAGAAACAAATCTAAAGGTCATTACACTTGGTCCTATGGAGCCAAATTTACCAGGATTTGTTTTAAGCGTTATTTCAAAAGAAAGTATTAACGATATCAATAATAATTTAGCAGCTTTACGAAAAGCAGGAAAGGATAGGGTTAGGACATATTCCTTGATTTCCCAGCATAGTACATTCAATGAGAGAAGAAGACAGATCTATATTCATTCAAAGCTCATGATAGTTGACGACAAATGGATTACAGTTGGATCTGCAAATACAGACAGAGATGGATTCGAAGCCTCGACAGAATTTGATTTGGGTATTGTTTCTGCAACTCTTTCGCCGCGCCTTAGAGTAAAGCTGTGGCGCGAGCACTTGAAGACTGATAGTACGGATTCTTTTTCCTCTTATCTGCCTTCTTCGACATACAATAACAATAATACTCCTATTAACTTGTACAACTTTGAAGAAGGTTTCAATGCTTGGGAGGAATTAGCCAAAGAAAATGGAAAGAGAGTCCGAACACGTGAATCAATACATGGCCATGTTTATTATTATAATTTTGAAGAAATGAATTGTCCTCCACCATATCCACAAGCAAAAGGCGGTAATAGATTTAGGTTTTTCTAGGATATAGGAATAATACCTAACCATAACTCACCATAAGGATCGGGGCAGAAGGCAGGACACTTACTTATGATGAACTATCTAATCCGTTCAAAGTATTGAATTTTAGGTCTTGTATATGAAATCAATATAAGTTATTGTAGCTTATATGAGTTGACAGATATGAATAAGGAAATAATTGCAATGGTTACTACACCTATAACAGTTATATTGATTGTTATTGGATCATTTGTATTTATAGCAAATAGTCCATCTCAAATAACTAATGCTGCTGTGAATGGTTCTGCCACGAAGAAACCCCTTCCAGTGCTTTTGATACACGGCTATGCTTCAGATAAATCAACATGGTCAAAATGGGAAGATTTACTAAAAAAAGATGGTATTACATTTTATCCAATTACATTTTACAAATCAGATGATAAATGTG
>JBQCDO010000211.1:0-2892 GCA_051961195.1 Nitrososphaeraceae archaeon
AAACACGAATCATCACATATTTGTCATGACTGGCTCCGATCCAAATACCCGTTGGCTCGATGGCTGCATCGCACTAGACGATAAAGGTTTTAAGTACCGGCCTTGATCTATCCCCAGAAGGTCTTAGCGTCGCAGGCTGGTATGCTACACGTCAACCGTATTTGCTTGAACTAGTTTGCCGGGTATTTTTACAGTAGGTGATGTACGAGGGGGTAGTATCAAGCGTGTTGCGTCCGCAGTAGCAATCTCGTTTGTTCATAAAGTACTCCAAGAATAGGAAATGCATGGTAGGAATAACGGCTATACTAAGAGAAATATAGAATACAGCACTAAGTACAGAAGACAAAAGAGGAAGTATACAGGCTTAATCATTAGCTAAATGGAAGCCTTGTCGGAAGCTGAATTTGTACAAGGATAAGGATCGACGATTTGTTTACTCCCTTAGCCTGCTTATCTCCCGACTAATCTTATCCTCGTTACGTAATTGAATAAACTGCTGTGCTTGGTCAGCGGGTACCTTTTTAAACTGCTATCGCCCGGTTCTTATTGTTGAGGTTTGTGGTATGGTCTCTGCTTTCGCGATAATATTTTTAATCGTAGGTATGATAGCCTTCGGCCTGGGGTTGGTATTGATATATGTTCATTCCAAGTAATGCTGACCGATTAATTTGATCATGATCTTTTAAGTTGTCATTGATAGAACTATTTGCTCCTCTCAATGCCCGCTGGATATGGTCATGGCTAGGCAATGCCTCCAAGATCGGTCTTAACTTATAAGTGGCCTTTGTAAGGAAATTTCTATCTAAATAGTCGCGTATAATGTTATTATTATTACATGCATGTTCGATTTAGCAGCTTTCCAAAAATATTGCCTTACATTCACAACGACCATCGATTCGAATGTGTCGTCCACATTTGTGGTATGAGTAAAAAGTCGTTTTTGGTATTGTTGGCCAACGTACGTTATTTTCACAAAAAATATATTAATACATTTTATCCATATTTTTATCGATTTGACATTGTTTGATTTTAATAGGCGTTGAAGATTTTACAAGAGTAATGAGATTAAGACTCCTCCTAGCTCTGCTTATGGAGAGTTTTATACACTAACTTCAATTCAAATCTATTGAGTAATATTCAAAGTATTAAATAAATATTTTAGAAAAAATTGCAGCATATTCTTCTATTTTGGATTTTGTAGGTATTTTGTCAAGACCTATACCGTTTGCCTTGAGCGCTGCTACTATAGCACCAGCAGCGCTACATATCGCCAACCTTGAATCTTTTTCCCTAATGTATATGCAGGTAAATACTGCTGATAGAATATCGCCTATCCCAGTGGAGTCTACTGTAGGAATATAGCCTAGCCTCAATTTATGTTCGTTCATATGAATTACTCTTTGTGTTGCAGAAATCACAAAGTCAGCATTTATAGGTCCAAGAATTTTATATTCCTGCTCATCTGCTTTGACAGCAGAAACGCCTGACCAGTCTAAAGCTACGCTTCTATAAAGTGAAATAGTTCCGGAGGGTTGTACTTTCCGTAGATAACCTTGCGGATCCAGCATTACAAATTTTCCCTTCTTAGTTATCGCTCTAAGGACATCCAACGGAACCTCATCAATGACGGGGCTTACTATCCAACCATCCGCATCTATATCACAAACGTCATTAACCGTGAGTGGCTTACATTTGGATAATAGAGTCAGTTTTCTAGTATCATCGTATTGTCTAATAGAAAATTTTGTAGTTCGCCATTCTTTTTCAAAATGATTGATATTAACAAGATTTCGATTTAGGAAATCTCGCTTATCCTCTGGAAGATCTTCTCCTACTTTGGTGACTAGAATAGTTTCAAAACCCAGTTGTCTGCAAGTTAAGCCACAATAACACGCTGGGCCTCCTAAGTAATAATTATCTTCATTGTCTATTGAGTCTAATGTTATGTGTGATGCTATCGCTATTTTCACGTACGTCTCTCATCAAGAATCAGCGTATTACCCATTTAAATGCCGTAGCCCTCTTGTAATCATACAATAAAAGATAGGCCAGATAGAAGACAGATCAAACTGTTGAATAAAAAGATTAATGGGTCAATGGCAAGGTATTCAATGTTGGCTGCTATCCCTGCAGCGAATGTAACCATGGTATTATTACTGCCAAATGGGGCGTTAACCGTCATCAATAGCGCTGCTAAATTATCAGTTAATTCTTTAACAATAGAAGAAAGATCTATCACGTATAAAATAAATCTGGACGAACAATTACAGTAGGATGCGGCAATATCCATCTCTGACATACACAACAAACTCCAAGCTCGCGATCTTTTTAGACAGACAGCATAATGAAGTTTGATTGTTAAATGCTGGGATTACTATTGATAAAATGTTCTCTCTAATCATCGATCCTCTAGACACAAAGTAGCTCAAAATTGTTGCAGATGGCAGAATAGCATATCCAATTACGGTATTAGGTAGTTTAAAAATTACCTCAGTCGTGGTAATATCATGAATCCTCAAACCAATAATTATGCTATCAGCAAATCAAATAGAGATTTTGATGACGCGGCAGACAAAAATAAGGTAATACTGGGATTTCCAAGACTATATATAAGAATAGATTGAGAAGCCATCGCTAGTACAAATATTCCAAATTCAGGAATTGCATACTAGGTGAGAGGCAGACTTAGGAGAAGGCAAAAAATGGCCTTAAGTACCTAGGCGGTGACAAAAGCGCATTAAGGTATAACAAGATACATGATCTGTATTTTGTATTTTAAAGTGGAGTAGGTGGCATGATTATTGAGAATAATCACATCTATAATAAACGACACTCTAAGATTATGTCCGCATATATGAACTGATAATATGATAATAAGAAATAATACTGGTC
>JBQCDO010000212.1:0-16844 GCA_051961195.1 Nitrososphaeraceae archaeon
ATCCAAAAATACCTTCTGATTTTCAATGCTTTGTATGCGGGGTACGATTTGATACAAACATGGATAGATTACACCATTTAGAAAAGGAGGCACACTCAGGTTTATATGTTACTGGAATGCCAAACGATTCAGAAGTATAATTGATAAATTCATACTAGAGTAGTAATATTGCGTTTTGATATAACTATTGCAATATATTGAGACAATATACAAAAATCTTTGATGGGCTAGGAAGAAATCCTTACATGGTTAATGTGCATCATTTTGCGATAATGAAAGCAATCAAGAAATAAGGCAGTTCAGTGGGGATGAGCCATAGTATTATTAGATCATAGAAAAATAGATTCAAATATTGTATCTGAGCAGAAGAAACTCAAGGATTATCGTGAACGGAGCAGACGTAGATCTAGAATATAGTCTCGTTATAGAATTAATTAATAATTATTCGGACCCATATCCAAAGGAAATTTTATGCTGCATAAATAAATAAATAACATAACTGGTCAGGCTAGTTATCCAACCTCAGTGCATCGGGATGCCAAATTCTTATTTTTGGATGAATTCAAAAGTTGCATATACTCTTCCAGAGTATTATGCCTAGAGAAGAGATTTATCACCATTCCATCTTCAGAATAATTTGAAGCTTGAATTTCAGAAGACAGGTTATCTCTATTTATACTATAACATGCTTTCGTCACTGGTATAGGCATGGATTATAACATATGGCAACATCCTATATAACGACTTGCAAACTTCCTGGAGGTTATTTAAGTCATTTTTAATTGAGCTACTCTGACAGACTATTCACTTTATCAATAACTGCTTCCGTTTATACGTAATGGTAGGTAGTTCTCTTCCTGCAAATAACACGGTCTTTTCCATAATGTCTCATAGTTCTATGTTTATTCTGAGTGATCTTCGGGATCTTTGGAGAAAATACAACTACTTTTTTTTGGAAGTTCTTTGTTCACCAATAAATGGTAGAAAATTGACTAACATTGAACATCATTCTAAACACAATTCAATTGATCCCTTGTTATATTAATTATGACAATATTCATTTATTTATCTATTTTAAGAATTTTTTTTAATCGACATAATTTCTAGATGTCTAATTACAACATCTAACTCAGCAATAATACTATCTGTTAAAATGTCTTCTATCATTACTTGTATGCGACTATGTTACTATATTAAGTAATATATGCGCGGCTCTTATCAGCCTAGCATGATATAACAATACTATTAGTTGCTTCAATATTGGCTTTAGATATTTATCTTAATGATGCTACTGCATTGAATAACAAAAATTATATTCTGATGTGTTGGGCAAAAATAAATATGAGGAATAGGAATTTATTTAATATCACCTTATTCACTATACTAGTTGTTCCTGTTGTCTCTTCCTTATTTTATCGTTTAGCAAATATCCTCTAATAATCTGAACAATAATTCCAATTAACGATAATAATTGTCCAGATATTACCATAACACCGAGTGTGTTTAAGACTGGACGCAGGCATCGAAAAACTCGATGCTATCAAACATAACATTTGCATTCACTTCTTTTGTACCTAATTTGTATTAAAATATCATTCATACCGCACTTGGTACAAAATTAGTAAATAAGCTGAGTAAAGTTAAGATCTATTATCTTCTACATGCGCTTATTATATAACTAGTACAGAGGGTTGTTAATAATTCACGGCTATTGACATCTTCTTACGTGCATTGACCTCAAAGATTTTCATATATTTACGAGAGGAAATTGTTTCGAAACTGGATTGATTGATAATTCTGTTGTTTTAATATAATAAATGTCATTTCCATTAAAATAGTTCTCACAATAAGAATCGCAGTACCGACAATTACCAGATTATATCCTCGTCGCGTGTAATCTAGCTCATCATCCTATAACGCTTAATATTAAACTTATCAACAAGTTTACATAAATTATCAGGCTATAGTGAGAAACTAGTAAAATCCTGAATGCAAAGGGTAGGTCCAATATAAAGATAGAGCAAAATAATTAATTGATATGTTCTACGCCGTAAAATAACTTTAATTATTCCCAGGTATCACTATTATCTAACACTATGAGGCTTAGTGACATTAAAGAAATATCTTCTGATAGCGTGAGACTTATCACTGAGTTTGGATCACCAGGGATGATAAAATCCCTGCATAAGATCAAAGAAATTGCGTCAATAGTACAAGAAATTACCGATTTTATAGAAGAGCCTCAAATGGCTAACAATATCGAATTGATGCGTACTGTATTTGAAAGACTGCAAAATGCTGGAGATAGGATCAGAGCTGTCTCCATACAGGTCAACGAAACTAATATTATTAATAATACAACGAATTTGGCAGTCTATGTTAAAAATAAAAAGGATACTGAGTCGGATCAAAATTTAAAAGAGCTGATTATTGCCTTTAAGGACCTGACTAGATCATTTCAGAGTTTATCAGATGAATTAAAAGGACATCATCGTGCGTCATTGGAATAATGTATTTCCTCAAGTGATTCCTGGTCTAATGTAATGCCTGGCGAGAACTTGGCTAGGTGATATTCTTATGGGTGACCTCTACCTCTCTGATTATGACAACTAATAATTATGTGACATAACTGAGCGATAATAGCTTACATACATAGTGTATTATATCCCACTGAACCCTAGATTCCTGCAAATGTATAAAATGAGTCCACACCATTTCCATAGAAATTTAGTAAACGTAGCTCCTAAATAGTTTGTTTGTGATTATTTATTGGCAATCTATGGCTCAGCAACAACTATTAAAGCAAGAATCATCTGTTTCTCAAATATTACGGACATATAAAAAGCAGTTGATACAGAATATCGAGCAAGATACCCATGAACCCGACATTTGTACAATCAGTCAACAGCCGAACCAAGGATCATCTGTTTCTCAAATATTACGGTCGTATGGAAAACAGTTTACACAGATCAGAAGGCAGTATACAGATGGACTTGGTGGAAGATGTGCTATGGGTGTTATCATGTCTTATTATGGTTGGGATGGCAAATGTATCACTAACGCAGAAAGAAAATTATATGCTGCATTGGTCGCATTGAGACAGGCCGGTCTTAGTAAAGAATTACTAATAGAGTTGAATGATTCTGGTGCGACATTCGACGAGATAGCTGATTATCTGGACAGAAATCCAGGGTTGGCAAATAGCAATAGGTAGTCGTCGAACTCTTGGACTTCGTAAAATCTCACTCTTATCGCTAATACACTTAAGGTTGACATCGTTAGTATCACATCTCATTAACTTACTGCTGTCTTATTCTTATTATATGGCAATACAATTGATCGTAGAGGTCTAAACAATGTTCACAGTAATACTTATTTGTTGTAAGTTAATGGCATAATAGGCTTCCCCTTCAGGATAAGGCTGGTGCCACAAAGATTTGATAATCAGTGTTTTGAATCCGGCAGTCATTCTTTTCCCGATAGGATTCTAATCACCTTAATGTTAGACGTACACGTCTTTACTTCTCATTCTTTGTCTTGACAGTGTACTGATATTATTCATAACAAATATGTACGACGACCAGTCTCGATCGTATAGTGTTATTACCATTCTGGGGCCCCCGTTATCTGATTGGTTTACGTAAAGAATGGAATTAAACGAACCAGCCATAGCAGTCAGTTTGGGTAGGACTCCATATCTAAAGGGGTACATAGACTCGTAATAATCCTTAACTAACACAAAAGAGGGTTGTTACCACTGACAGGAAGCTGTATAAAAGCAAAGGTTCAACTCAAAATTGATATGAGGCAGAAGGAAATCAACCTCACAAACAGAGTAATCCAATATTGAGTTCAGCTGCATGAAGATAGTACAATAAAGAACTCGTCTAATTTGGACTGCGTTACTATCAAATGGCAGCTGCTTACCCTATTTGTTGTTGGGTCACGTTATGGGTTGATGTCCGACGCGACAAAGATTCGCTTGTCGGTATGACCAACAAGCGTCAAGAAGATTATTGTCTTCTTGACGGGTTTAGGCAATCGATTCTACGTGAGACATTGCTTCAGATTGATTATCGAAACAGTAACGAAAAGATAATCATAGTTACTTGTACCTCTTGTTTAAAGGACAGATAGTACTATTTATTCATTTAATTTCCACTTATTCCAAATTAATTAATATTACCATTCTATAGACTTTTAAGGGTATATTATCAGAGATTACAGATGATCGAAAGCGCCAATTTGGATCTCAAATGATAGTGTTAGATGATATCTAATATGTACTATAAAGGATTAATAACTCTACGTACAGGACGTAATGTAGGAAAATTCATCGTACAATATAAAATTGTTAAAATTCAAAATTGGAAATAATCTAGACTCATTGGTAGAAGAAAACAGGCTCCGAGAGGCTTAGTCTGAATGTGACTACGTTAGTATTTTGGAGTAAATTAAGGAGTTCCGATAACCTTAATATCATTTTTAACCATTATAGTTATGATAGTAAATAACTATGGTTAATTCTACTTCAGATCGCGTGAAGCTAACAGTACAACTTATAGAAATTGCCGAGAAAGTTACAAAGTACTTGCCAATTATAGTATTTTCGTATGCAGGTCTGACACTCGTTTTTGCGATTATATACTTACTCGAGCATAATGTAGTAGCGGCAACGATTCTTTGGATACTCACAGGGTTTGGTATATATCTTGCAATAAAAATCTCTTTAGTGAGAGTAAGGTGGAAACGTAGCGGGCAATCAAACTAGAGTGCACAACCAATGTGAGGTGTTGATCGGATAGTAGCGAATATGATATGCAACTACATCTATAGTTTTGTTATAATGATGTATTAAATTTTTAATTTCTGACGAATATCTAAATCGACAAGTTGAGAATGCATTAAATACTAAAAATATAAATCGCTTAACAGCAATAAGATAATCAACTGAGCTCATAAAGATACTGAGAGTACTGCCGCGATCCGTTACAAATTATCCCCACTATCAAGAGGACATTTACCCACGATAGTCTAGAGATCCGAGTTTGTAGTTCTTCTCATATAATCAAGTATTTCTACTGCAATAGCCATATAGTGGCATGATTATATAATGAGACAGATGCAATAGTGTACACAAATCTTCCATCATCCAATTCTTAGTACAGGTTCATTATGTCTAAGTTTTAGAATAGTCTTTGTGCCGACAATCTGAACGACGAGTCAATTTGTGACAGGTCAAACTCTGACGAATATGATTCAGTACGATTAGACAGTTGCTTTGCTGCCTTTACAGCGTTCATCTACACCGAACAGATCGTGTGGCGGGATGCTGCCAAAGGCAAGCCATTCGCCCAACCTGACTACTTACGCGATGTCACTGGACTTCCTTGTGATCCCCGCCTACAGTGGCCCCCATATATGACATGTTTTACAATGATCACAATATGGCTCTACAGATAGCACCTAGACTCACAACTTCGAATTCGACATCCACAATAACAACGCTAGCTGGAGGTGATGCTGGCTAAGTTGCCACCGATCCAAGTATTCAGTTCACATTCAATCAGTATGGATTGAACCTTACTAACAATACAATCGTATATCTCTGGCGTCTGCAGCCAGACATCAAATATATCATCATGTACTAAATAGATTGCAAACAATGTTAAAATTTAGAAATGTTCATGTTTACTGCAATGAGGCAGACACATTAGACCTTAACTTTATAGTGAGAAGACTACAAAAATATTTCACTGGCATTAAGATAGACATAAGGCCTCATTTTTTGATTAATATAGATAATGTACTTGCAGAGCAGTTAGTGTCCATCATTATATCTGATGTCAAGAAACCTTTCAACGAACAACCTAGAGTAAAAGTTCAAGGAGAACTAGATCAAAATGTTGATTATGAGAAGAATTTTCCAATGTATCTAATTCCTAATGGTATTAGTAGTAGTAATAGCAGTACCAAAAAACAGTATAAAGAATTGATATTATACGATGGGTTAAGGATGCAAAGATTATTTGAAACAATGATCAATGAAGATGAGTCGAATACTGATCATGTGCATATAGTATTTGAAGATAGATTAGTATGTACTTTTAGCGAAGAAGACTGGCGCTATCATGCAAGAACCATTCTAGGAGGCAGTCCTTCAATTATTTCTACAACCGGTATTATTGAAGCACCTGCCAAACCAAGGGAATGGTACATAAAGCAACTGCAGGTAGCGGCTAACGACATAGGTGGTGATGGTGACGAAAATAATTCCAACTCATCATCTAGTGAGAAAGAAAAATATCTTGATTATGGCGATTATAGAATAAACTTTGCAGCGGTTGGATATGCTCTTCAGGCATTATTTTTCTTTATAACTGAAGGAAATCCTTTCTGTAATGATATTAATTGCAGACTTTATAATGCACACTGGCAAGAAGAACTGATATATTCACAAATACAAAGTAAGAGGCTATGTAATGAGCATGCTAAAATGTTACATAAATTCAATGCCATTTGCTGTTGAATAATAGACAACTTGGACTGATTTTTAATATAATTGAGTCCAGGATCATAGACATGGTCTTATCTGGAGTAACAAATAGTTATAAGCAACCTTTTCATCTTAAGGCAATAAACAAAGATAATATAAAAAGGCTAGAAAAGCTAAATGAGAAATACCATTGAACCCCCCTTAATTAAATAAATCGCAATTAACTAGCTGGATCTGGATAACCTCATAACACATTAACCTTATAATATCTAAATGAGTGTTTAATACTGAGAAAATTATAACAATTTGAGATCTTTTATAATTGGATCTATCCGTTCTGATGAAATTGGCCCTATACCAATACAGGTAACAGTATCTGGCTCTAACTGAGTTCGTCCGGCATCATGAATCTTTACTACAGGCAAATTTGCATTAATTATATTTATAAAATAATCATTCAATTCGGTATAACTATTTACTTTTAATATGACCTTAATCTGTCCATCATCACGTTTCCACGCTGTGACTCCCTGCATATCAAATATGCCGGTCCTTTCCATTGCCATAATTGCAGCATGCGCAACTTGGGCTGCAATCTTACCGCAGCTCATTCCCAAATCTTTGCGAACAATAATAACTTGTTTACGCATATTATTAATCGTGTTCTATTACTGTTGAGTATTAAATATAACTTTCCCACAAGGCAAGTCTATCGAGTGGTCATTAGTCATAATTATTGTTTGGATCAAATATTCTGTGAATTCAGCCACTTCTAAGGCATATTTTGTTTGACAAGATCAGGCCATTTAACGATTGTGACTGAAATGTGTTTCCATAGGTCAAAAGATGCTTAGAGACATGCAAATAAATAATTATCAAGTTTCAATTATTTTTGTATTCTAAACTTAAGGAAATACTCCAAGAAAGGTCTTTACGAATCGCCTTTTTGCGATTACGAGTGCGTTTTTTCCAGTCTCTGTTAGAGTATAGACTATGATCTTACCATCACTTTTATCCTCAACAATAAATCCCATTTCTCGAAGATTTTTCAATGCAGGATAGATTGTGCCTGGACTTGGTTTTTCTCCTTTTCTTTTTGCAATCTCTTCAGCAATCTCTTGTCCATGCATCGGTTTTTTTGATAACAGGAAAAGAATTAGAAATCCCAACATCCCTCGCATGTCACAGCAATGGCCGCTATTATCTTTTCTTGACACGCCTTGTATAATGTATTGGGTATCCGATATATATAAATATGCCCTTAACAATATATCGTATATCCGATATGCATAAAGACAAGAGAGGAGGTGGAACATAATTGACATATGGCTGTTGTGGATCAAGTTCTCGTAATGTAAGAAGTTTTCTTACGAAGGAAGAACGTGTAGCATTACTAAAAGAATACAAAAATGATCTGGAGAAGGAAACTCAAGGAGTAACAGAGAGAATCAAAGAATTAGAAGCGAATTAACTTACATAAATTCGCCATTTTTCTACTATCATTTTGCCGTACGATTCTTCATCTATTAATTTCTTCTGGAGTCTATATTAGAGTCATTGTTTATTTTTATTTTAAAAGTATATCAATGATTATAATTTATCATTCATTATAACTTAATAATAATAGAAGAGAATTGAAGGTTGAGGATTATAGTTAGCGAAGCAACAGTAATTAAAATGGTAAGTAATTGTATACAATGATTTAATGTATAAATGGCCAAAGAAATTTTCAAAAACTCCAAAGGAATTTGAAATAGACGTCATGATTGCAATTGGATATCAGGATGGTCCTAGGACACTTCCTGAAAGACTGAGGGGAGATTTAGTAGTACACGTGAAAGAAAGACATTGAAGGAAATTGTCCTAGATGAATTAAAAATTAATTGTAGTTGAGAATAATCGATAGACATTTGATTTTGTTATATATTTAGCCTACATTCTCTACCTTTTCTCAAAATTTAGAATACGAATAATAGAAATTAGTAGATTAGTAGATTTCAATCTCTAACGTTTTTACAAAATTCCTGATCACTTATGTGTAATTAGTTGCTTTTATTGTCATCATTCAATTAAGTTTCAGGAAAGGATAAAAATATAATTAGTCTGCATCCCACTGTTCATGTGCAAGAACTTTATGAATTGGACCATCTACTTTATGAACTAGAAGATCATGGCGGATACTTCAGGGACTTTATAAGTACTGCTGGAATAGAAGCTGGTATCATACTGCTGCATCCTAATGAGGATGATACACAAAAACCGCATTCGGTCGATGAAGTATATTATGTTATCAAAGGAAGTGGGTATATTGAAATAAACGGCAAGGATCATCCGGTTAAACAAGGAATCTTCATTTTTGTACCGGCGGCTACCAAGCATAGATTCCATCACAACAGTCAAGATCTTATTATCTTCTACGTATTAGGAAAATGATAACCTTTATTCCGAGTCTCATAATATGGTCTTGTTCTAGTCTTATTAAATGCCTTCTGCTGAGATAATGAATGAGACTATGGCATCTATGCGAGGGGATCAATGACTGGCACATTTATATTGGATTCTTACAACATGATTTATCGCCACCAATCATGAGATACATTACTTGTATTGATTATTTTATAACATCAAAAATTCTAATTTTTTGCATTCTAGGTTCTGTTCTTTCTTATCGCAATTGCGTTAAATGTATAAGACTAGCTATTGATCAGTACAACAAGAGTGTTACTTCTGAAGAATATCTGCCATTACAGTATAGTAATTTTTCCAGATAGCAGAGTCAGCAGTACCGAACACAGTGTCTTCTAGATAGTATAGCATCTCATCTAAAGATGCCAATGTTCTTTTTGAAGTATCTTCTCACAATGCACAGAAGCCCCAATCTATAATAGTCTAGAACTTGATATAGATTTAGTTCTAATAATGACTTGCCACCAGCTATAAATGGTAGACCGTGAACGACAAAACATTATGTTTGTGTAAATCTTACGTAATTTAAAGTTATATCATACCTATTAACATATAGGTTGGGATAAATCATAATGTTTACAATATACTCTAGTCGACATAAAATGATTATATATTTTTATAACATGAAAATTCTAAAGGAGGCACAGAAATCCACCAAGTAGCAATAATTATAATACCAATGAGATCATTTGAGAATACGACAATAAAGTTTAAACGATTATTTAGTATATTTTTTAGCGCATTTATAATTTTTTTGGTTGTCATTTTTATTGCCATAGTAGCAGATAGAAAGTTAAGTATAGGAATAGCCATTATTCTAATTATAATACCGATTGCTATTCGATATCTCGTATATATATTAGCCAGAATTTAGAAGTACAGAAGTTGAGAATTAGAAGCAAACTCTAGAACTGATATCTAACTCAATTGTGGACATTCCTTTTCTAATTATATTATTGATGGAAGTTGAATCAACTCTGAAGTACAAGTTTTACCATATGTGTTACAGAAATGAATATCGCACATTAAACATCTAACTAAAATTTGGGAATTATAAATTCTAGTAAATACGAAATCATGCTTATAAAAGAAATGATTTGCCATAAAATTTCTGTCGTCATGTAATATATAAAATGCCATGCTTGGCTATTGGTTCTAGGTTCTATCCACTTTGTTGATTAATCAATTGTTGAAAATTATGTTACCTAAAAATATAATCACTACATAAAAAAAATAGTGTTGCGGCGCTATAGCTATGGGTTTGGTTTAGGTAACGGTGGATTTACCGAATTTGAAGGATTTGTAGTATTTGCCGATGGTGATGGTGATGGTGTAGCTGGAATGCCACATAACTTTGATTCTGTTGAATTGACAAATTTTAAGCGTGGATTATTAGGGTTGCAAAAACTCTTCTTCTCTTCTGCGCTCATTTGTTGGGCTTGGCTTATACTAACTGTCTCAATTTGTGCAATAATTACCGTTATCGTAAGAGCCACAACAACCTTTATCACCGTGGATCGGGTTATCATTTTATTCATTAAGCTATACATTGAGAATATCAAATATTTAAATATCTCTTGTCCAAATTACTATGATCACATATATCTATGGTTATTTATTAGAATTTTCTCTTTATTTTCTTGTCCATTAATTGTGAATAACCCACACATTACCAGCCATTTTATGTCTTAAGAATTTAATATTGAAAAATATAGGTTCGAGGTGGTTGACTAGGCAACACTTTCAACCTTTGTATCTTCAGAAGTTAAAGATAATGTGGATACGACTTGGAAATAAGTTTTGGATACAATTAACACAGTACTCAAGGAGAGTCTAAACGAAAATTGCAGTTACAATCGTTATTTCAAATTCTAATAATCACGGAAATGTCTTTAAAGTACTTCTAAATGAAACTACACCTAATTAATTAACTAAGCTTCAAAGATCCAAAAATGGAATTTCATATGCCTGAGGTCTCGGCTTTCTCTATTTGTATAGTAACAGCATCTCCTACTCTTAGACCGGTGTCTTCGTACTCTCTCATACTCAGCTTGAACGTAGGTGATTCAGAAAGTCCCATGCCTCCCAATCCGCCTCCACCTAGTATATTTGACATCGCTTTGGGTAAATTTTTCATTAAATCTTCTGGCGAGGTGAAAGCAAATGCTTTGGCACCGAATGGACTTTGAGGTTGTTTTTGTAACCTATCTTCACTAGAAGAGTTTGGATCAGTAAAACCGACATAAACGTAAGGGCTTCCATCTTGCGAGGCTTCAATCCTCGATACAATAAATTTTTTTTTCATTTTTCTGTAACAATTATCACAAATGACAATCGTAACTTATATATGTTGATGGGATAAATAAATTTCGATGTTTTAGGTTTAGACATGTCTATGCTAAAGATGATCGAACAAAATACATAATTATTAAGATCCGAAAGTGCATGGGTCTCTTTTCTTTCTTTTTCACCAAAACTTGAACACGACGTAGAATACTACATATATTCTTGCACTAGTTGCACAATGTTATCATCACATAGTTTAATATTCATAGTACCCTTAAAACTGTTATAAAAAACAAGACATATACCTAATATTTGGTTAGGTCTATCGAGATTTGGAATAGACAAAAAGCTAGTCAATATAAGACGACTCTTCGTATGTTTATTTTTTAATTTTATTTCCATCAGTTTCCTTCAATTTTTTCCCAAGATTTGCATTGAAACCTCAGATTATATGAATTTTATAAATCTACCAGGCGTAACAGCATTAATTTTTCATCTTAGGCGAAGCAGCGAAATCATCTAAGATGAAAAAGTATTCATTTGGTCCATGGGGAATACGCAAGGAAATAAAATGCAGGATGGATTGAAAGGCCCATTATCTTTTCTGGGCGAATCTTGATTATAATTCGCTTATGATTTGGCTTTCGATAGTAATATTTTCCGATTCCAAGATATCTTTTGGCAAGCCTTTTAAGATGCTCATCTGCACCGTCAGTTGTTTGCCCGATTACTCTTCCTTTTATTGACACCATGTTAAATGGATTGTTCTGTTCAACAACAGATAGGGCTATTCTTTTATCATCTGTTATATGTTTATTTTTTGCCGAAGTTTCAAAGGTATTTATTAAGATCAAATCGTCGACCATCTCTGCCCAAACTGGAGTGATGTGTGGAGAGCCATCTTTTGATAAAGTAGACAAGAACGCCAAATTTCTGCCTTTAAAAAATTGGTATACTTCTTCGTTAGTAAGTTGTGTTACACCTGCTGCTAATTCATTTGGTGTAGACTTTGTTACATAACTTTCAGTTTCTATGGGTGGTACATCAACAACCTCTACTGAAGTTATTATTCTTCCGCTATTATCATTATCTTTTTGCATATTACAAGAAGATTAGATAACTATGTATGTATTAATCATTATGCTATATGATATTTTAATCTTATAATAAAATCCTAATCGGGGCGCAAAATTTGTTCTTTATGTTCCATACACGTAGATACCTTTATTGCATATTCAGTAAATATCTTCGAAAGCCATCAGATGATAAAATGCAGAAAGATACGGTACGGTGAAAGCATAAGAAGAGCTGAATCCTCTCTCAAGTGAATATCACATGTATTAAAACTAAAAGTCTTTGATTAGTCTAGGTGTTCCTCATTTTTCACCATACTTCTTATCCACAAAATAAGAATAAGAGACTTAGGCAATTATGGCGGTATACGCGACGCTATTGGAGCCTGAGGTTGTTACTAATTTTCCAACATTATATAACATGATAATATTTGGGGAGTTAATTGTTACCGTATTTCCATTAACTATATCTCTTCCTTGTATGATATTACCTAGGCTAGTAGTGTATAGTGTATCATGTATGGTCAGATCCCTAGCTTTAACTAACGGTAATGGTACTGCTTTGGATAATACCCCTGTTGTGCTTATTTCTCCAACTACAATCTGAATGTTGTTCCCCTTAGGTAGATTAGCAGATATGTGTCCGCCAACTATCCTAAATGGAGAAAAGTCTCCAACGACAATTATGTTATTTGTCCCGATTACTTGAGCCTGATCTAGTTTCATGTTATCTGACTGAATTATAGGACCTTTATTAGCAATAGCCGATTGAATTTGAGGAAGAGTCTGAGTGAGATGTTGCTGATATATGTATTTATTAACTACACTATTATTGCAGGTGACTGCTGCTGAGGATGCAGAGCTAGAATTGTTTGTCGCATCACTAAGTGCTACCGCATTACAATTGCCACTTACGTTCAGCCCGGGTGGCACAGTTCCACTGGGTCCAGTTGTACCATTATTAGCAGGCGGCACTGTCACACCATTAGCAGGCGGCACTGTCACACCAGGTACAGTTGTACCATTATTAGCAGGTCCCTCGACTTGAACTGATTCGCATAATCCGGTGTCTGGATTGCGAATTTGTTCTGATACTGGACATGGTTTGTTGACATCAGGTGATTGACCGGTTGTGTCTGTGTTTGGGTTTGGGTTTAAATTGTTTGTAGTTTGTGCCGGACAATCACCATTAGCATCAGGCGTTGATCGATCAGGACAGGTTTCTTGGTTTGTTGGAGCCTGGGCAGGTGGAGTATTACCGGTATCACTACTACTGCTACCTCCCCCATTACTATTGCCGCTACCTTCCTTCGTAGTTGTTGTTCCTCCGCCTCCACCATTATCGCTGCTGCTTCCTCCACCATTATCGCTATTAGAACCCTTATCGCCGCCTTTGTCTTTTTTTGCAAAAACCATGCTAATATTATCCGTAAAGGGAACTGTGGTAATTGATGATACTAATGTCAAAATAACAAATATCAGAAATATTGTAGAACCATATATTTTCAAGGATTTTTGTATCAAAATTGCATCGTCGCTCCTAACTCATATGAACTTGCCATTACCGGTTTTTATTTAGACGGGATGTAATAATTAAGGTTTTATAGTGACAGTCTTGTGTCCCGAGGAGATATGTACACCCGCGTTAGATAGTGTCCTACAATGTGACACTTCGACGAATTAGGGATTGATACGCATTACGACGATTCAGTTTGCCGGCATTTGACACTTGGGCGTTACATATATGTACTAGGTTCCGGCAGAACTCCCGTATTCGTAGGGATTCATGAATTATGCAATTCATCTTTGAGACAAACTGCACAACTTAAGAAATATTAGTGAACAGTATTCTCGTGTAAATACTGAAGCAGTCGTCTTTTAGTATGTCTATAGATATTGCATACTTACTTATCGCTCTGAGGAGAGTTACAACCATTGTTGGAGCCCTTAACTTAGGTAGAAAGCATATCGAGGTTGACTATTCGTCTTAATATAATGATTGAATATCCTCGCCGGCAAACACACCAGGAAACACTAATCCAAACCCGAGAACTACAATAGAGTGTTATTTGAGAGAAGATTGACTATACTTTAGACATTGCTTCATATTAGGTCATGCACAGGTGTAAATTCTGAAATTTGGCAATAAGCAACCAGTCATTGCTGATTCCCAGATATATCTAATACCAAGAAAAGAATGACAAGTTGATCCGCCAAGAACAAAGACAAGGCCAGACCAAAGGTATGTAGTTTCTATGGCAGAATGTTTGTTAGATAGTTGAACGGATTTAACGTCGAAATTATTAATACTGCCTGCCGCGTCTTGCACAACAGGATCTGTTAGAGCTTTCGTTATTGTAAAGAATTAGTTATTGTCGTTGTTACAATCGAATGTTGCATCATCTGCGTCACTACCTCCTTGATTATGAGTTGCTGCACAGAATCCCTTTATATAGATCTTGTTAAACTCTCGTGAATGATCGTCAAATCCTTTGCCGGACTGTGTTATATACAAATGGCAATCTGAACCATCACACGTGGCGTCATGTGCTCCGCGTTCCAGTCTCATGATGTTTCTTTGCTTGAACGTGTACTGTACTTAAGTCATTACTGCAACAACTGCAATTATTGCAATTGCCATACCTAGCTTATTGGTCCTATCCAACTTATCACAATTGCAGTAGACTCATATTATTGAATATTCTGACCATTCATAATAGAAAAAAGATTCTAGCATAGGTAAAATAGGAACAAGATTACTGTTTCATTTATTAGTTGGATTAGTTCTCGTAAACTAAACTGTGGAATATGGTTCTATAATGTCCCACAATGTGGTCAGTAATTAAACAAATTCATTTATTACTCAGATCCCTATCTCTATATGCATAATTATGTAACAGAAAATTATTCAGCACCTCGTCTTAGTGGGCTTAAGTGTCGCCATAGTATTACAGAAAAGACAATGCACAGTTCGTTCCCAAGAATCAATAACTGACAAGTTACTGTACTATAATACATCATTACTCAGCTATATATAGCGCCAAGAGAATATTGCGAAACAATTTAGTTTTGTTCGCCGGTTTTTTTATGACTGCATGTAAGATCTTCGCCGGTAGACTGGATAACTACATGATAGCACAAAAGGCCGGCGAGCATATGCTATACAAGATGGACACAAAAAAATGCTGATTATATAGATAGAATAGGTAAGCTTCTGTCTAAGATATGACAAGAGGAAAACTCCGGCGAGCAGTATAAAATAGAAAAACTAAAGGAAAGGTGGATAATGCATGAAGTTATTGCCCGGCGTCATCAGGATCAACAATATAAGACTATCTCTGTACCGGTTTTAAGAATGATGCATATGCCAAATCTAGCTTCTTCTCATACCAATTAAAGTATTGATTAGGGTAAAGGAAAATCTTAATTGTATAAATTTACAACATACAGCAGATTCCCTACTAAATAACTTCTATTGTATTATTCCTAATTCATTATTAAGTAGTAGTAGGAGTAGGTTGAAATAATAATGTGCCTTCAGAATCTTGTATCTACTTTCAGAGCATTTGCTAGGAAGAATACAAGGGTAAATCCAACGGATCATCATAAGGTTATAACTCCGTTCCTCGTCATGGTAATAATCTTATTATCTCTTGTCACATATAGTCAGAGCGCTTCGTCTTCTGTAACGTATGGCAATAAATCCACTGACACGAGGATGAATGATAGACCTTTCAGACTCCCCTTTGGTACAGGATTTACTTCTATTACGACTGCAGCTGCTGATACCTGCCAAAAGATTCCAATAACCAATGCTACAAAAACGAATTTAATAGATTTAACTAAGCCTGCCGCACCAACAAGTATTCCTGTGTTTACATGTACTCCAAATCCTCAATCTCATCCAAATCTGACAGCTGGATCAGTAGCAACAAACCAGATAAAGGCGAGAATGGCCTTCGCGGAAATGGTATCGTATAAGTCATTTGATGTATACTATGCAGCAACGGAAGAAACTATTGAAGACATGACCAATCCATACACTCCTAAGACTGATCCGGCTGGATGGACTAATAATGGTGATTATGAGATATCAGATGCATGTGATGAACATATCTTCATGAATAATGGAAAGCCAAAAACATATCCTAATGGAGCATTTGGATCACCTTACTACTCGAATTCAGATAAAGAATGTATAATACCTGGACTAGGTAAAGGCGGATATTCAGGAAAGGGAGATTATCGCAATGCTAATAAAATACCTGTTATTCCATCTGCAGATATCTTTATAATATTTTGGGGAGTACCCGGAAGCTGGAACGCAAATGCAACAGGTTCTAATACTCTAACTCATATCAGCACAACAATTAACAATCTATTTACTGGGACTGACTATATTAGTGGATTAAAACAATATGGTGTGACTGGTCCAGTGAAGGTAATCGGTAACTATGTAGATACCTCCACACCCATGCCGCATAAGTACAATTGGATAAAGCAGACAACAAAAGTAATACAAA
>JBQCDO010000213.1:0-31746 GCA_051961195.1 Nitrososphaeraceae archaeon
TACGCCTATAACTTGGAAAGTAAGTCTTCCACCAAAATATGGAACCATCACGTTATCTCCCTTAATGAGTGGAACGCTCTCCAAGGCATCTGCGAGGTATCTTTCATCTATAGAAGGTATTGTTTCCAAAGGTGCAACTATTACTTTTTCAGCTGGAACTGCTTTAATCTTTCTTACTACTACAGTATCTCCTATTGCCACTCCTGCATTATTCCTCACCAGACCATCTACTCTGATAATCCCTTTACCTTCATCTGAAGGATAGAGAGGTAAACATTTGGCAACAGTTCTACGTTTGCCTCTAATCTCTATAACATCCCCAGTAGAGGCGCTTAAAGAATCCATAGAGTCATAGTCAATACGTGCTACGCCACGGCCAAGAGAAATGTCCATATTTCGGAAAACAATTACTTGTTTTATCGTTCAAATCTGTCACACAGCAGAAGAATGATTAAGACAGATGCTACGAATTAGATTCATAATGTTGAAGTATCACCGCCGATTTACTTCTTTAGATCGATAGATATTAAGATGAATTGCACTCTATAGACCCTATGCAGAAGATATTCCGGTTAGTAATTGTTAGAGTGATGAAATAGTCGTGAAGGTCATTTGCGATACAAGTTTTCTGATGGTTCTTGTCTCTAATCGAATAAGTCGATTGGATAATATTGAGAGCGAATTGGGCAGATTGTGTTTCGTAGTTCCAGACCTAGTGCTGGACGAACTAAGGCATATTCAAGATATGGCAGGGCCAAAACGATCCATGATTGCAAGGACTGCTATTAACATCGCTCATTCTAGATTTGGATTAGTTAAATTCAAGCGATCTTATCCTGTAGATGATGCGATAGTTGACTATGTTAGGACCAATAGATGTGCTGCAGCTACACTTGACAAGAATTTAAAGCGAAAGCTCATTGAAACTGAAATTCTCGTTTTTACACTTAGTAAAAATCGAATAATAGTAGCTAATAACGTTCAATATTAAACCTTTAAATTAAAATGGCTCTAGAAAAATGTCATGTTACAATATGGTTCCTGTCAGATAACCTGGCTTGGTCATGACGGATTCAAAATTGTTTTTACAAAAAATGATAAAGAAAAAATAACTATCTACATCGATCCATATAAGTTGAGTGAATCAAGAAAAAATGCCCATGACGCAGACATAGTTCTTATTTCTCACAACCACTTTGACCATCTTAGCCTAGAGGATTTGAAGGAAATCTTGAACCCAAAAACTAACATATTAGCCTCTGACGAGTGTATTGAAATGTTAGCAGATCTTCCACATGAATCTAGGGGAGTTAAACCAGGTGAAAAGCTGACGATCCAAAATTTCCTCATTGAAGGCGTACCTGCTTATAATATAAACAAGAGCTTTCACCCTAAGACAGATAATAAGCTAGGTTTTATAATTGTCTTAGATAAGTATCGAATATATCACGCAGGAGATTGCGACATGATCCCAGAAATGGAATTCACGAAACCAGATATTGCTCTGGTCCCGGTATCTGGAACATATGTTATGACTGCAGAAGAGGCGGCCAAGGCAACAAATGAACTTATAAGACCTACAAAGTTTGTAGTACCTATGCATTACGGAACAATCGTGGGTTCGGAACAAGATGCTATGACATTTAGTAATCTTGTGAAGATTTGCGAAACAAAAATTCTAACAAAGAATAATTAGAGATCAAACCCTAGTATTCCTGAATAATTAAGAGTTAGTATTATATTTATAAAATATTTAATCCAAATCGTTATTTTATAAAATTGAAAATGGTGGCAAAGAAGAAAGCTGCTAAGTCTGCAAAGAAGGGAGAAAAAAAGACTAAAAAATAACTGATCATTGATAAAGGACTTTTAACTGCTTGATTAGTCCTTTTCTCTTTTATGAATGATCTTGCTAGATTGAGGCAGTTATTAAATAAGTCAATTCAAAACAGAAACTTAGCATTTTAAATGTCTATATACTGAACATTATTAAACAGCGCAGGGGGTTGAGTGCAAATTAAAATCAAAATCAAAAACAAAAAGATAAACAATCTTGTTTTTGCTATTGAGAAAATTTTGCTTTGCCTGCAGACGTAGATTCCCAAACCGTGACCATATCTTCTAGGTACAATTGATAAATGTCAAATATGTCTTGAAGAGATCTATTATTTTATGGTCGTGCTTTTGTATCTTGTCATCTTTAAGAAAGTAAATCGTAGATTAGATATTGTAAATGTGACAGGATATCTAACAATCTGTTTGTTAACATATAATAGTAAGTTAGCTAAGGATATCAATCGTGCAGATGTGGCAGAGTGGTCTTTTGTGCTCAAAACAGCAAGAACATAATAATGCGTCGGCCTTGAGTTACGGGGCTAAGAGCAAGCCGATTCGCCTGTTGGCGATCAGGAGTTCGAATCTCCTCATCTGCGCTTATCTATCTCATGGTGCCACTTGCTGATGTTGCATGCTTCCTGTCTCTAACTCTTTGACTATGTTCCGATTTTATTTGTCTATCGAGTCTGGATATCATCACCTTACATGAGCTCACAGGATCAAATGCAACACCTTTTGCATTAATAACTCCCTTATCCGTAAATAGCCTGGCTCTCATCGAATATTTCCGGGTCTTGTGTTTGTCGACGTAAACCACTACTAGATGAATATCTCCCAATTTTCCCTGGATTTTTTCTAGAAATTTGTGCATTTGTGTCTCGATCTCCGAACGGGTGACTTCATCTACTAGATGAGCCACATGAATAGTAGGTTTGTTGATCCTGGGAAGAATCAGTTCCAAGATATCCTTGGGAGTGACAATTCCTATGGGCCTTCTATCTCCGACAACGACTACTTCTTCATTATTGTTGAAATGGCTTAGAATGTCATTTACTCTCGTACGCCTTTCGACAGATATTGCCCGTTTCATAATGGATTTGACTTCGAGATCTCTAATTGTAGCTAGACTACCGATTCCTTTAGACTTAGTTGACCTTTCCCGGGGAGTCGAAATCACTTCAGCTATGTCTAGTGCGTTAATGATGCCAACGAGGACTCCGTTGGTGTTAATTATTGGAAGACGCGATATATTGTATCGACGCATCTTAGACAGCGCATTACCTAAGGTAGATTGTTCTTCAATCACAATTGCGCCAGACATCACTTCATCTACAGTGGCATGTCCAAAATCTGAAATCTTCAGAATGTCTCTCTCACTAATTAGTCCTATAAGTCGTCCGTTGTCGAGCAATGGTAATGCCCTATTCGCACTGACGATCATAAGTTGGGCACATTTTTCAATCTGCTCATTTTCAGTAAGGATTGGAGTATTACAAATAAAGCTCCTGAGTTTGGAGTCAGGCAGGGCATTTATACTCACAAATTGTTTCGCAAATATCATACCCCTATATATTGAATCGCCATCGATAATCGGTATTTGATGAATTTTGTTTTTAGACATTATATTCAAAGCCTTGCCTACTGTCTCATCCGGATCAAGGCTAACCACTTTCGTCCTCACTATATCCAGAACCTTCATTATCTTTTATGTCGGATCGATTCGATTAAAAACTTTCTCATAACTTGAGACAGCATCATAGGCAAGGAAAATCGATTCTTAAGGAGCTAAGAAATCTGCCGGAAGAGGAGTACGCGAACATTGATAATGTCACTCAGGCCAAGCCACAACTACCGAATTTACGAGACGTCACCCGATTTCCTAACTAGGATTTTAACTTTATATTAGCTTTAACTACGTCTTAGACAACGGACGGAATACCAACCTAATAATTAAAGTCAAATAAAGAGGCGAGATCTAATGCTAATTCGCGTAGTGGAACCTGTTCTACGGAAAACCACTTTGGTTAAGATGGTCACCTTGCTATGAGGCTATACCTGCTCCTATTAGTCTCCATCTATCCGTTATCCTTCTACTAATAGCCACTCTACTTTTAGGCATCATGCAAATGGGTTTTTTCAATCTTATCTCTACTCTGTTATCTCTAGAATTTGCAACCGTTCCCAATGTGGCTGCTGTACCTATGTTTAGTCTCAACGGTTCCTTAACTCTGATGGGATCAACTTTAACTAATTCTTGAGTACCTACTGCAGTGTCAAATAGCTGTACTTCAACAAATATGTCTTCAATATCCTTGGGTAACTCTCCAGGTTTTCCGACAACGGATCCGATTAGGGAATCACTCTTTACGAACGTTGGATCCAATTTAGTACCGAGAGCAATGAGTCCTCCTGGTTTCACAGTATCTACCAAACCAGCCCCTGTGCCTAATGTCGAGATCGTAGAATTAATTGGTTCATATTTACCTTTCTTCTCGTCAAAAAAACCTGGTCGAATTTCTACTTCGTCTCCTATGTTAAATTCTCCTTGGACCAGTGCACCACCAATGACTCCTCCCTTGACCTGTTTAATTCGGATTCCAGGCTTGTTGACATCAAACGAGCGCAAGACGTGCATTATGGCGCTTGCATTTTTCTTGCGAAGAGGAGTTTCTATTGTGCTCTCGATGGCTTCTATTAAAGCATCGATATTTATTTTGTGTTGCGCGGATACCGGGATTATAGGAGCCGTCTCTGCTACACTTTTTCTTACAAAATCCTTTATTTCTTCATAATTCTCGACTGCCTTTTCAGAATCAGTTAGATCTACTTTATTCTGAACAATCACTATTTGTTTTATGCCGAGAACCTGGAGTGCAAGCAAGTGCTCCCGGGTTTGAGGTTGGGGAACTCGATCATTTGCAGCAATGACTAAGATCGCCCCATCCATAAGCGCAGATCCTGACAACATGTTTGCCATAAGGCTTTCGTGGCCAGGCGAGTCAACGAAGCTGACAACCCTCAATAGCTCGCTTTTTCCTCCGCATCGTGCACATGACGGATTAGTTGAATAACAATCGGGCGGCGGACATTGAGGACATTTATAGAATGCTGCGTCAGCATAGCCCACCTTAATGGTAATGCCTCTTCTTAACTCCTCACTGTGCGCACTTGTCCAGACTCCCGTTATGGCTTCTACTAAGGTGGTCTTTCCGTGGTCGACGTGACCGGACGTCCCTATATTTATATTTGGTTGATATCCGTATTCTTTGATATACCAGTCAGGTAGTGTATCTCTCCAATGCAATCCATATACTGAATTTACTGAGTGATATTAAGGTAGTTATCGTACTTTAATTAAAAATTATTCTACCAATTGACAAAATACTTTCGAATTGGGAGACGAAACAACGACCAAAATAACCATGTTAACAATATGATCACTATCTGCAAATATCTTCTCGGATGTGGAACCTGTCCAGTTCAGTCTTTCATACCAGAGTACCATCTTATTGCTTTGTGTCGTCCTTTGCAGGTTTATCTTGATTTACTGATATATCGGGCAAATTATTGTCGATCAACATACAATTCAACTGATAGATTTCCTCGGTAATTAAATTTCCTCTCACTAACTTTCTAATTCTATTGCCCTCTTTGATATCACGCATGCCGACCCCTTTTGATAAAAGGACATATTTTTTAACTCCACCATGTATATCTGGACGCATGGGTGTACCCGACTTATCGCTTCCACCAGTGATCCTGATCTTTCCCCCTGTAATCCCGACAGTAGAAGAATCAATAGAATCTCCTATCTTAGAGCCCAAAAATGGCTGTGCTGCTACATCTTTTAGCTCTTGCGTTTGGCTCCTACCCTTAGAATCAGAAATAATGACTTTAAACTGGGTCAACAGCCCATATAGCAACTGCAGAGCATTATTTAATCTTTGCATATGCCAACGATGAAGAACCGCAATCAGATAAAGTAAATCTGAACCAGTAACAAATAAGTTTTGTTATCCAAGTTACTTTTAAACTTTGGGCAGATGATCTATTCTTTTATTTAAATAAAAGCTGTTCTAAATTCTTTCCCATCAGTTTAATCCTCAAATTGAGTTATTATTTCCATATGACCTGATAATGCGGATTACATCTGCCTCACTAGTTGACAATATTCTAAAAATAATTTGGGTTAAAAGGTGTATCATGAATGAAAAGAAATACAAATTCAATCAACTTCTGCAATATCTATTTCGAAATAACTGTTATTTTTCCCTAATCAAAAGACGTGTAAACGCATATCAGGTGATCATACCCCGCCTGGTAGAAAGTTTAAAATGTTCTCTGTGTTGCAAGGGGTGAATTCTAACACAATTTGTGATTTCTAAATACCCAAATATTTTGCTTCTTTCTTTCGATGCGTATCATGAGGAAATATTATAAAAATATAAAAGACTGTCGTCCGGGAATTTCCACACACTGTGTAAAGCCTATTTAGGCAGGATCGTTTTCTACATTGGATTGGAAATTGGTTACCAAATTGGTTGCGCGCTCTTTCATTAATTCTAGATATGACTCATAGGATAGGCTTAAGCCGCAAAAATGGCATCTCGCAGTTGTCGTATCGTCATCTATTTCTGCTCTCTCTCCGCAATTTGGACATTTTGCTTGAATGACCACATGTATTTTTATAGCCGGAAATATTTAAGCAGATAGTAAGAGTATTTTTCCTAATATTTTTCTTCCATTATAAGTTCATAATTTACTATCGATGTAACTGTATCGTATTATTCGAGGATTCAGACTTATTGGATGTTCAGATGAAAAACATTTCGGCGACATTATGTATGGACCATATAAATCGTAGGAAATATTTATAATCTAGTATCCAAATCTAGTATCCGGATTCAACATAGATGCGCCAAGTTATCACTACAAATATTATGAGTCTCTATTAATAGTAACGACTCCAACAAATGATCATAGAATATGCACATAACAAGAGAAAAGATCGAGGTCCAAACATTATTTTCTAACATGAAAGCCTTGCATTATAAATTATGCTACAATGCTAGGTATAAATTCGTTTATAGGTAGACAAGTTATTTTTGGACTACGATATGAGATGCTGATCCCTAGAGTACCGTCAACAGAATACTTTACAAAATAGTGAATTACCAAATCTTATTCAGATATTTCAGACTTATAAAACGAATAGCGAGCTTGCATCGATATACCTTAGTATATCGTCAATGTTGAGGTCTAGAAGTAAAGCCGATAGCCAGACTTTTATAGTCTTATTGATGAAACTAGGCAGGTTTGATCATAAAAAATACCGATCCGTATAAATTAAAAAAATGCGTTTCATGTAAACGCGATATTTCGATCAATGAGAAATATTTTACATACCCCCTGTCTTTTCAGTTTATTTGCATTCCTTGTGCGACCAGAGAAATTCCCAAAATAATTGAACTCTTAAGAAATGATCTAAAGAAAATAAGGGAAATGGCAACTTAATAAAATAGGCTAGGATTATAAAACAAAGTATGCGCGGTGGTTGTTGAGTTTGTCGTATTATTTATCATTAACTGATGCCTTTAATCCTGAAATTACGATTAACAGTGGTCAAATGTTCTTATGGGAAAAACTCGATGGTACATGGTACGGCACTTATGGCGACCATATTTTAAAACTATCATCAGATTATTCTGCTTCATTTAATAACGATCCTGTCAAAACAGATACCAGACTCAGCATAGTCCAAAAAATTCGCTTCGAGTCATATCCTGAAATGCACAATTGGCCTACTCGGGTTTTCCGACTCGACGATGATATTTCAAAAATTCTTTCGGATATATCAACTGATGCTCTTATGGAAAAGACGATAAGAAAGGGTTACGGTCTGCGGATAATGCGTCAGGAACCGTGTCAATGCATAGTATCGTTTGTGTGTTCTAGTAACACGAATATAGTGATGATTCGTAAAATGTTAAGAAATCTTTCAAAAAAATTTGGACGAAAACTTAATTTGGACGGAAGGAATTTCTTTACCTTTCCTTCAATCAAGAGCTTAGACAAAGCAGATATAAACGAGATAAGATCCTGCGGCGTTGGATATCGAGCTAAAGCCATCAAGGCCGTCGCCAAGAGTATAGTTGAACATGAGATCGAATTTTCAGTTCTTTCGAATGTCAGCTATTACGAAGCTAAAAGTGCGTTATTAAAGATATATGGAATTGGGAACAAGATTGCGGATTGCATCCTGTTATTTTCATTAGACAAGCTTGAAGCCTTTCCAATCGACATCTGGATTGCTAGAGCCCTAGAACGACACTATAAACAGGTTTATTGTACTAACGATAGCAGCATCAATCTCCAACCTGATCGTGGATTGAGCCAATTTCAATATCAGTACATTTCAGAAAAGATGCGACAGTACTTTGGAAAATATTCAGGCTATGCTCAACAATACCTATACTATTACATGAGGAAGACTAAAAATCTAAAGTGGTAATCTTTAGTACTCGAGCGGTATTTCTAATTTAAAATCCTGTACCGATTAGCATTCCCACAAATATATCCCTTTGGAGGGTCATTCAGATTAAGGATTGGAAAGAGGTCTACTTGTTGTCTCAGCCCCATTATTAAATATTCAACTAAAGTAGAACGTTCCAGGTGAATTTAAAAAGGTGATAATATATACATTTGCAAATAGTGCATTTGGCAAAACATAGTAGCGTATTTTAAGGATACAATTAACACTTTGAAATATGCGCGCCGCAGTCTTCTATGGTCCTGGTAATATCGTCAATAAAGAAAATTATCTAACCAGTATCGATAACAAAGATAGAATTGCTCTTAAACTTAAGGCGTGTGCAGTTTGTGGCTATGATGTCCGCGTTTTCAGAAATGGACACTCGAAAGTTACTCCACCTATTATCTTGGGACATGAGATTTGTGGCGAGATTACTAAGGATGTTTATTCGGGACTGGGTGGTAAAGAGATTTTACTAAAAGCGGGAACCAGAGTTACGGTTTCACCTATTGTGCCATGCATGAGATGCAGGTATTGCAGTAGGAATGAATATAATCTATGTCTCCACTTAAGAGAAATCGGATCCAGCATAAACGGAGGGTTTGCTGAATACATTAACATACCAACACAATTGGTCAAAATAGGCGGATTAGTTCCTGTCCCGGACAATATCAATGATGATGAAGCCGCTTTACTTGAGCCATTAGCGTGCTGCCTAAATAGTCAAATCACTCTAGGCCGGGGACTTGATTCGGGGGGAACAATGGCAATTATCGGAGACGGCCCTATAGGTTTGCTTCACCTATTGTTGTCAAAAAGCATCGGAACGAGAACAATCATGATCGGGAAAATCCCTGGACGGTTGGCTAAAGCTACGTCTCTTGGAGCAGATTTGTCACTATTCTTTAACAGGAACAATATGGATGATAGTAGATATGATGAAGATACACTTAGACGAGTGATGTGCTACACGGATGGTTATGGCGCGGACTCGATTATTGTTGCCACCAGTAGTCCAGCTGCTTTCGAATTTGCTTTAAAAATTGCTGCAAAGAATTCTAGGATCAATATTTTCGCAGGACTTACTGAAAGATGCTCTGTGCCTTTAGATCTCAACTGGCTTCATTATAACCAAGTCACCGTAACTGGCAGCTTTAGTTCCACTCCGAATATGTTGAAGAAAGGTGCAGATCTGGTATCTACAGGTCAAATCAAATTGTCAGAAATTATAAGTCATCATTATTCTCTTATGGAAGTAAAAAATGCGTTGTTGGCGACGGAGAACTATCTTGGTTTGCGAGTAATAATAGACAGGTTTTAATGTGCTTATTTTTCTCAATATTTCATTCAATTCCCCGCACCACAATCGACTTTTCTCAATTAGATGCTACATTGACATAACACCAATTTCTGGCTGTCGACCTAAGGGAACGCTTATAATAACTCCCAGTGAAATTCACCATATTACATATGTCTGAATTATTAACCAAAGTTGGCAATCACAAGGTCAGGAAAATTAGTGATTTTGAATTCACTTTGGAAAGAGATGAATCTCTTGGGATGAGGGTACCAATCACGATTTATGCTGACGATAATCTACTTTCAAAAATGCTGCTGGATAGAACTATACACCAGGCGGCTAATGTATCTACTCTACCTGGCGTACGCAAGCATGTTGTTGTACTTCCTGACGGGCATGAAGGTTATGGATTTCCTGTGGGCTCGGTTGCTGCTACTGATATTGAAGACGGAGTTATTAGTCCCGGTGGAGTCGGATATGATATCAATTGTGGCGTGAGATTGATTAGGACAGACCTATCTGAACAGGATTTAAAAGGTGACATCAGAACTCTCGTTGATGAACTCTTTAGGGCCATCCCTTCCGGTGTCGGTGGCCAAGGAGCAGCCAAACTAGGTAGATCAGATCTTGATAATTTTCTTTTAGAAGGTGCAAAATCCGTCGTTTCTCAAGGTTATGGATGGGCCGAGGATCTAGAAGTATGTGAGGAAGGAGGAATGATGGCAGGAGCTGACCCTAGCATGGTTTCCGAGACAGCCAAAAAACGTGGAAGCAATCAATTAGGGAGCCTGGGTTCTGGTAATCATTTTTTGGAAGTACAAAAAGTAGATGAAATCTCTGATAATAATGCTGCAAAGTCAATGGGATTTGAAAAGGAAGGTCAGTTGGCTATTCTTATTCATTGCGGTTCTAGGGGCTTTGGCCATCAAGTTTGCAGCGACTATCTGAAAATATCAGAAGGAGCATTGAAGAAATATGACATTAATATTCCTGATAGAGAGCTTGCCTGCGTTCCTTATCAGTCATCCGAGGGCAAGGCCTATCTTAAGGGAATGTTTTCTGCATTAAATTTTGCATGGTCCAACAGACAGATTATAACTCATTGGGTAAGAAAAACATTTGAAAAGGTTTTGAAATTGAGTGAAAATGATTTGAATATGCAGGTTGTATATGATGTATCCCATAATATTGCAAAAGTAGAATCTCACAAAGTAGATGACCGAGGACTTTGCGATCTTGTTGTACATAGAAAGGGTGCAACAAGAGCATTCTCTCTAGGGATGAATGAAATACCCAGTAAATATCGTAACCTAGGCCAACCTGTGATAATACCAGGATCTATGGGGACTGCAAGCTGGCTCCTTTTAGGTAATGGAAAATCTGAATATTTGAGTTTTGGATCCACTGCACATGGAGCTGGAAGGGCAATGTCTAGATCGGCGGCAAAAAGAAACTATACGGTCGACAATGTAAGGAAAAGCCTAGAATCAAGAGGGATTTACATAAAATCTCTAACAAAGGATGGAATAGTAGAAGAATCTCCTTATGCATACAAGGATGTAGACTCTGTAGTCAATGTGTCACACTCACTTGGTATAGCCACAAAAGCAGTACGGTTGGTTCCAATTGGAGTAATGAAAGGCTAATGTCGGATGAAGACGCTGATTTAGCAATTATTAAAGCTCGTAAAATGAAGGAGCTGCGTGAGTACATGTCTATGATGGAGAGGGAGAAATTGAAAAGGCAAGAAGCTGAATCTAAATCACGAAGGACAGACAGAGAGATTATATTAGATTATTTACACGATAGAGGAGATGAGGTATTACGTCTAGCCGAGTCTCAATTCCCGGTTCAAACTAAATCTATCGTTCACAAAATTGTAGAATTAATTAAAATCGGAGAACTAAATCAATCAATCTCTGGTGGAGAACTGTTAGCGCTTTTCAGATCTGTGGGATTAAGTATAAGAGTAAATAATAATATTAAAATTGAAGATCATGGAAAGCTGATTTCATTCTCTGACAAACTAAAGCAGAATGAATACGATAAGACGATTGAGTAACTGCAAATTGTTTTTTTAAATTTCTGTAAGATATATTGACACGACGATAATTTTGAATTTTAGTTTCCCCTTAACTTGATGTCTAAAGGTCGAAGTCCATAGTTTCTATCAGTTATATCGATTGGAAATCAAATCTGGCAGTGACCAACTGTTCGGACATATCTAGTATCTTGATGCATCAAGGAATCAATTCTAGCATTGAGTAAGAGGGAATAATAGAAAAATAAAGAAAGTTGGTGTCTGAAATTTAGTGAGCGTGTGGAGGGGGAGCGCTACCTTTTGAAAGTGCCTCGTTAAATGTACCTGATGCCTTTTCGTGAAACTCGAGGCTCGACTGGTCTACTTTTACTGCTTGCGGAGGGCAAACAGAAACACAGGCCATGCACCAAATACAGTCATGTTCTCGTATCGGATCAGCCTTGTCAGTATAATCCTTTCTCTCTTCCTTAACTGTGCTTCCTGTCCCTGCGCTTGTAGCATTGGCCATTTGCTGAGGAGGCTCATCTTGTTCTGTCCTGTACCATTGGAATACTTGGACTGGGCAGGCCTCGATGCAAGCTCCATCGGCAACACAAGAGTCCCAATCAATTGCAACCATAGTGCCGTGTACACCCAGAGGGACTTGTTCTTCTCCTCTAGCAGCAAAGGCCGCTTTGACTTCTTCGTTTTCTGTAGCTTCTGCAGCTCTGCCTGGACCCCAAACATAATGGTAATGTTCATCGTCAGAAAGCGAATGTTTACCAATCACTTGATGGTTTTTCGGAAAGTCTGGATCTATTGGCATATTATATCTAAAACTAATCGATTTACATATTATTTAAACCATATGCGATTTCGGCCCTCTCTCAGCACCATCTTCCTTCTTCTGAAGATAAATATCTTGTTGACGTGGTCCCGCTTAAATAATTCGCGCCATGTATAATTCAGGTTCCATTAGTGGTAATCGAGACGGATTTAATTAGCAAACCAGCCTAATTGTCTTCCATAAAGGGCTTAACGCCCTCGTTAATCTAATACCTCCTCCAAAGAAATAAATTGAATGACCTAAAAATGTTAGTGCTTGTAGATTTGCGGGCTATTTTGACATCATAATTCCAATCGAATAAAATTATACGAAAAGTCTGGCATATTAAGCGTACAAACTGTCGATCTAAATCAGACTAATTACGAAGCAAACGAGCTTATAGTCTCGATTAGACTAGCCGCAATATAGTTTATATCCTGATCGGTTAAAAGTGGATGTACAGGTAATGATAGTACATGCTTACTTGCCCAGTTCGTATTTGTTAGCTTTATGCCGTTAGTTTTGATGTCGCTATTTTCAGTAGACTTTTTCGTTGAATTACCAGTAGATGACTCCTGAAGAGAGTGTTTGTCATTGGCAATAGGCGTCGGAATATTAACACCTGGAGTCCTTGAAATAAGTGCCATCTCTTCGTAAAATGGCGTTTTGTGAACGGGAGGGTCATAATACACAGCCGCGCCAATCTTGTACTCAGTTATCAACTTTTTCAGTATATTATCTCTGATCCCATCCCTTTTAAAAGCCAAAGTGTACAAATACCAATTAGGTTCCTTCTCATCGATCCCCATTTTCTGCTCTGGAAGTGTTACAAGTTCAGCTATGCTTTTTGTAGAGTTGGTACCGGGATCCGATAATAGCTCGGTCAGCAATTTGGCGTTTCGTCTCCTTTGAGTTAACATTTTAGGAAGCTTTAACATTTGGGCCTTAGCCACAGCTGCACTCATTTCCGGTAAACGCAAATTTAAACCGAAAATGCGAGTATCATACCCTTCCACCATGCCGTGGTTTCTGATCATCTTTAGTCGATCAGCGATCTCGTCACTGTTAGTCACTATTGCTCCTCCTTCGCCTGATGTTACTACCTTACTAGCGTACATGCTAAAGCAGCCCATTAAACCAAATGTACCTGTCTGTAGTTTCCTATATGTCGAACCAAGCGATTGGCATGCGTCCTCAACAATATCCACATTACCATTCGAGGACTGTCGCAAAACTTCACCGATTTCATCCAAATTAGCCGGGTTTCCATAGAGATGAACCGGTACAACTACTCTCGTTTTATCCGTAAATTTCGATTTCAAATCTTGAATATCCATAGTATAATCGGATTCCTGTTTCTTAATATCAACGAAAACTGGTTTACCGCCAGCAGCTATGACAGCATTTGCCGTAGCAACAAATGTGAACGATGGCAATATAATCTCGTCCCCTGGCTTTATTCCAAGGGCGACGAAGGAAGAATACAAAGCCGCCGTGCCTGAGTTCACAGCTATTGCATGTTTTACATGCAGAAACTCGCGTAAAAGTTGTTCAAAATTTTGTACCTTTTTACCACCATCCTTTGCAGGAGATGTGAGGGTGGAATTTTCATCTAAAACCTCTAATACTTCACGCCGTTCCTCTTCACCTATCATTGGCTTGTTAATTGGAATCATGTTTATTTCATTAGATACTATGCTCTATATGTGCCAATGGCATTCAAACTCAATAATATTTCTCTCTAGGCCAAGCCTAATTAGCTTGATTATTAGAGTACCGCGTTGCGCTCATTCTAATAGTCTAGGATGATCTGTGTTATCCAAATCAAGCTGGTATATATTCTTAGAAATTTGGATAAGATCATTATTAATTTTGTTTTTAACACATCTTTTCATAAATATTATACAGCCTACTGAAGTTATTCTATAATACAGCATACAATAAGAAGATTTGAATTAAAAAGAACTACCAATAATAAAAAGGTCAATCAGAGCTCTTCTATCTGAACCCGAAAATAGTTCAGACATACAAGGACTTTTGCGATTTGGAGAGATTTAAATCCGTATTTGTTATCATAAATGGCTAATATTTTCCGTCGGAAGCGACCACATAAACGTTAAAAAAGAGAGATTACATAGATTGAGGACATGACAAGTTCAGGAGTTCTTTCGGATTCGAGGAGCGAATGCGGTAAATCCTAATCGGAAGCATATTTTTTGCATTCAAATTTCCAAGTTTATAAAAGATATCTATTTACATAGTCAAAAAATATTACCATCTATATTATAATATATGCTAATTAGAAAGGTATTATAGTTAGCACTTTGATAAGAAAGGAGCAACTGGCTATCAACAGGAGGCAGGTAACGCTAGACGGTTGGCTAGTGGAGCAATTTAGAGACAAACTAACTCGTGCATCACTTTTATCTAGAAAGAAAAAGAGACCACTTCTACTATACAGAAATATTGTTGAGGAGTCCGAATCTGCCGCAGAAGAAGAAGTAGCAACAATCAACGAGAAATATGTAATAGTCCAAGTTTTAACGCACGGAGGCTTCATACCTCCAAGTTTTCAACAACAGTACGTATTTAACTTGGACGATTTTGCAAAATGGATAATAAAGAGAAGCCGGGATTTGTATCTCCAATGTATCGATAATATAGACGAACAAATTCAATAGATTTAGCTAAGTTTTTTGATGTAAATAATCCACGTCAACTGTATTTATGGCTTCTCAAGCATCTCCTAGTCTATTTCCGATATTCGATAATCCTCAATTAAAGTAACTCCAAACACAGATCATCTTTTATTGTAAGCATGGTATGATTTTTATTCATGCTTTACTTTATACAATCGATGTGACTAATATACCAGATATTCTCATGCCCTATGGATCTGCGATATTCATTAACCGACAAAAAAGTATACTTATGGTAACTCAAACTGCATATGCAAAGGTCTTTAAAGGGATCGAATTATTCTCTAATAAAATTTGCGCTATTTCCCCCCAAATGAAACATCTATAAGCCAAGAAAAATGAAAAATTGAAATTCAATAAAATAAAAGATATCAAATCAGATAATTTTATTCTTTTCGCATCATTACCTGATATTGGTAAGGTAGGGGGAATTGCCTCTTCCTACCTGGCAGAAAACCTCAAGACAGAATTTGTAGCAGAAATAATCTCCGATGAAAAGCCTTGGGTTTCGTACAAAAATGGTGTAGCGAGGTGCACGGTTGATTCGTACCAAATCTATTTTAGCGAGGATGCTAATCTACTAATTTTTACAGGCAACACCCAACCGCAAGAGACTAGGGAGCTTCACAAACTATGTAATCTTCTTCTAGACTACACACTAGAAGTAGGAAGAGTTAGGCTCCTATATGCTGCAGGAGGATATTTTAGGGAACAAGTAACAGGTGCTCCGAGAGTTTGCGGCGTAGTAAACAATCCGGATCTCAAAAGTATATTGACAAAATTCAAAATCGAACTGATTGGTAATGAAATTGATAGTATAACATGGTTCAATGGTTTGATACTTGGACTCGCTAGGGAAAGAAAAGTAGATGCCCTGGGTCTTTTCGGAGAGATTTCTGAAACAACCTTCCCCCAACCCTTGGCTGCAAAAAGTATCGTGAATGCCTTCGCCAGAATTGAAGGAATACCACTCAACACTAGGCCTCTGGACAAACAATACGAAGCAATACTACATGGCATTCAAAACCAAAAGAGTTCACAAAATTCTAGTCCTGGTATTGGTTAGTATGATTTGCTGTATCTCTATAGTGCTAATCAGTGCATAGATGCTAAAGGCCAAGTAACATAGATTTTTCGATAGTATAAAGTAGATCCTCTCTAGTGTTCGAGGGTGATGACTACTCGTTTGTCTAGGTTTCCCAATTTATTAAATTAAATCTTGTCTAGAATTCAACACCTCAGTTTCCTCGCGGTTTGTTCTAGCAAATTGTTTTTTATGAATGACTAGCCAGAATATGAAAATTGCATCATGATTTCAGATTATGAATGAAATCAATGCCTTCGCTCAATAACTTTAACATCTCTGCGACTCAGTCTCTCGGAAAATTGTATGAATAAAAAGAAACATATAGTACACTCCTAAGATTTAATAAGACTAGAACTTTATTGTTACCTCAATATAGTAATCGCTTCTATAATAGTGTTTGACGAGGTTTTTATTTAATGTTCGTATAAATTTACGATATTAGAGTGAAGAATAGAAATAATCTAGAAATAATTGCGCTGATCTTGGAGATCGCAAGGGGAAGAAAGGCTACGCAAATTAGAATAATGTACAAAGCCTACCTTTCGTACGTGCAGCTTAAAGAATATTTGTCTCAATTACTAGGTAATGGCCTAATTACATATCAGGAAGGTGAAAGGACATATAGTACAACTGAAAAAGGTTTGCATTTTTTGAGAATATATCATCAAATTAGCGAAGCGTTCGTAACAACCAAAGCCTCAACTATTGCCGGAGGATAGATTAATCCCAATTCCAATGCACTGGCTCTACATTAATAGACTTTTTTCTTTGATGGTCAATATATAGGCAAGCCAAATAGATACTCCCTAGATAACGATGTGGCTAGGATCTATGCACGACGGCTTACACTGAGGATCTGGAATATGCTCGCTAGCTCATATCCGTTTACCAATCCATTAGAAAGATACCCGGCAGAACTGGCATGAATTACTAGGAGAACCATGCCCAACCCAACCCAACCTAACTTAACCTTTATAGAGACATAATTGGTATTAATAATAATAACAATTCCAAATTTGTACAGACCATTGATATCCTACCAAAAATATGTTAAGACTGTGGCATTATGAGTGATTACGTCGTCGAAAAAGGGCATTTTCATTAAAATCAATGCGGAATAATGTTTAGTTCGAAGATTCTTTCGGCTTGCTCCTAATTTCTAAACATTCTGTTTCCTAGAGGCGAGGGCGTAAGCGCTCTGCTCTCCTCGTAAAGTCAGGATCGTAATCTATATCTGTCAATTAATTCAGTATCGTATACCAAAGAATTGGATTCGAGTTTAAACTTCTCTCTACTGATCAATATTCTTCTGGGAGTGATTATGACTGCAATCCTGTGTACTTGGATTTATCTCCTACTTTATTCTATAAAGTCCTATAGAAGATCTCCTGTGCTGACTGAGGCTGTCCAATTGCGGCTGGAGAGTTTTCCAAAGGTGAGTGTTATAGTACCAGCCCTTAATGAAGAGCAGTATATTGCAAAATGTCTTGATAGTTTAGTAGAACAGGACTATCCCAATTTTGAAATCATCGCTATTAATGATTCTTCCACTGACCGGACTGGTGAAATCATGGATCAATACTCTAAAAATGATCGTAGACTTGTGGTAATAGATGCCGACCCAGCACCTAAAGGCTGGGTTGGAAAAAACTGGGCCTGCTACCAAGGATATCTAAGGTCTAGTGGTGATATTTTGTTATTTACTGATGCAGACACCGTTCATAGCTCTCAACTAATGACTAGAGCCATTACAGTAATGATGGCGCAGAAATTAAAGGCTCTAACCGTTGTTCCAAGATTAATGTGCAATGAAATTTGGACAAGAATCACTGTACCAATGCTTTCGATTTTTTTACATACTCGTTTTTCTGCTTTGCGAGTCAATGATCCTAATACAACTATAGGCTACTTTTTTGGAAGTTTTTTTTTAATAACTAGGCAAACATACGAAAAAATAGGTACTCATGAAAGTGTAAAGCAGGAACTTATAGAGGATGGGGCTTTGGGGGGTAAGGTCAAACGGGGGAAATATGAAATGAAAATGTTTCGTGGCGAGGGTGATATTCAAGCTGTATGGGCCAGAGACCTAGAGACATTATGGAACGGATTGCGAAGATTGGTTATTCCTATGTATTCTCAACACAAGAACCGGACTATCTTGTTGACCGTCGCGCTTCTTTTTTTACTAATTGGACCGTTCATCATTCTCCCCTACTCTATATTCCTGATCCTTAATGCATATAATTTAGAAGGATTGTTATTTTTTATTTTAATTTCATCGGATTTAGGAACTATAGTGTTAATAATCATAACTGATGCGGTTCAGCTGAAATTTGGTATTCGTGAGAAATTAATTTATGCTTTTGCTTCGCCAGTAGGCGGTGCTGTCATTTCTGCATCCTTTATATCATCAAATTTAGATGCGAACAAACAAAATGCAGTTGATTGGCATGGCAGAGAATATACAGTAAACAGAGACCAACACCCAATTGGCTGACCATTAAGCTGCTTAATTCATAGAATCGTAGATAGATTTGATCACTCAAACACCAAAATTAGATGAAACTGCAATAATCAGTATTAATACTGTTCTTAGCTAATTGTTAATAATGAGTTAGGTATAAGAGTTAAGGATGTTTTCGTGTACGGTTGAAAACGAAATTAACGAGGTACTGAATAAAAGTTTGGAAGGCAAATCGATCTCGAGGACAGAAGCTGTTCTACTTCTCAAATCTGAGAACACTCACTCGATTTTACAGACTGCAAAGTCAATCAGAGATAGGTTCAAGCCTGATCCGATTACCTATTCACCTAAAGTTTTCATAAATTTGATCAATTTGTGTCGTGATACGTGCTCATATTGTACCTACAAAAAAGAGCCTACCGATGAGTCCCTGTCGATGATGAGCCGAGATCAAGTGCTCTCGATTGCTCAGAGTGGAAAAATGACAAGGTGTACTGAGGCCCTGATTGTTTCTGGCGAAAGACCTGAGGCAAGATATTCAAAAGCCAAAGAATGGTTAAAGTCGCTAGGTCACTCCTCAATCGTTGAATATATTAGTGAAGTTAGTGAAATGGTTCTTTACAAGACTGGATTGCTACCACACACTAATGCAGGTTGTCTCACAAAAAAAGAAATGTCTTCATTAAGGGATACGAATGTGAGTCTAGGTCTCATGCTGGAGTCCTCAAGCGAAAGGCTCCTGGGGAAGGGAATGCCTCATGAAAAGGCTCCGAGTAAGAATCCCAAACTGAGGATAAAGACAATTCAAAGTGCCGGAGAACTCAAAATTCCAATGACAACTGGATTGCTTGTTGGCATAGGCGAGACCCCTGAAGAGATGATTGATTCATTGTTTGTAATTAAGGAAATTCAAAGCAAGTTTGGCCATCTCCAAGAGGTAATCATGCAGAATTTTTCCCCAAAGGCAAATACCGCAATGGTCAAGATTAATAGGCCCTCTCATTCTTACTTCCTAAAATGTGTGGCTGTTGCGCGATTAATCATGAACAAGATGAATATCCAGGTTCCACCAAACCTTAATCGAGGCCGACTTGGTGATTTTATAGATGCAGGTATTAATGACTGGGGAGGGATTTCACCGGTCACGATCGATTACGTCAATCCCGAACACTCTTGGCCAGACGTAGAGGTAGTCAGGAGCATTACTCTGCAAAAGGCTCACGGATTGAGAGCCCGGCTGCCGATTTATCCAGAATTCTTGGACAAATCATTGGGCTTTATTTCTGATGGCTTGAGATCTTTTGTTGATCCGCTGATAGATGATGCGGGGCTGGTAAAGGAGCACGATCAGAATTGAATCTTGATACGATTTTCAAAAATATAGATCCCATAATTTCTAGCACATTGAATAAAGCGCTGAGTCACAAGGAAATCTCTGTCCAGGAAGCTGTAGCGCTATTCGATACAAATTCGACAGAGATGACCATCGTCTCCCTTGTCGCAGACGAGCTTAGGCGGCAAAAGGTAGGAGACTGTGTTACTTACGTTGTTAACAGAAATATTAATTTTAGTAATGTCTGTATAAAAAAATGCGGCTTTTGTGCTTTTAGTAGAGACTTTAGAGAGGAAGAGGGATATTTTCTACCTCTAGAAGAAGTTGTAAGGAGAGCAAAGGAGGCTTGGTCGTTAGGTGCAACTGAAGTGTGTATCCAGGCAGGATTGCCACCGAAGATGGATGGGAATTTATACATAAACATCTGCAGAGCCATTAAAAAGGAACTACCTGATATCCACATCCACGCTTTTTCCCCAGAAGAGGTACTTTACGGTGCACTTAGGTCTGAGGTAAGTGTTGAGGAATATCTAAAAATGCTAAAAGATGCTGGAGTAGGTAGCCTGCCGGGGACTGCTGCTGAAATCTTGGACCAAGATTTGCGACAGATTATTTCACCTGGCAGAATATCAGTTAAGGATTGGATAAAAGTTGTTAGAGCAGCACATTCTATGAACATACCTACTACTTGTACTATTATGTTTGGGCATGTAGAAACCTCGCTACATAAAGCTCGGCACCTAGAAACCATTAGAGAATTACAAAAAGAACGAAGGGGATTTACAGAATTCGTCCCGCTAAGTTTTGTACACCACGAGGCACCTATGTTCAACTTTGGCCTGGTTCAGAACATGAGGCCAGGACCTGATGGTAACGAAATAGTCAAGATGCATGCCATCTCGAGAATAATGCTTGATGGACTTATAGATAATATTCAGGTATCATGGGTAAAGGAAGGACCACGGATGTCCCAGTTACTCCTAGACTGTGGGGTTAATGATTTTGGGGGAACCCTAATGAATGAAAGCATTTCTACAGCTGCAGGTGCTCAACATGGACAATTAATGAAGCCTAAACAAATACAGACAATAATTCGTTCCGCCGGAAGGGTTCCTGCTCAAAGATCCACGTTGTACAGTTTAATTAGTCCACAGACACAAGTAAACGATCCAAGCAGGTATGCCCTTGATAACGTCGATCCCACTAACTTCGGCTCTTATCACGAATTGATCAACCTGGATAAATTCAGATACCATTCTACTAGGAAGTAAAACAATTACTTGTTTGTGTTTGATCAAATTGGACTTCCTAATCCATTACTATTTCCTGGATGAATTAACTGATACGAATCAGTCCAATGATAACGATAGAAAGTCTGCTGACAACCTTTAAGAGTGATGAGCTAGGAGTTCACACAAAGTAGATGGAGTCTTCAGTTGCACTTATGTCCCATAAATGGCGTACACTACAACATAACGGCGTTGCTTTTCCCCCTTTTTATATACCAAAGGGATTGAGTATCTATATAAAAGACGAGAAGGTGATACTGAGTCCTGATCAAGAAGAACTGGTTTACGCATGGGCAAAAAAGAAGGATACACACTATGTAAAGGACCAGGTATTTCAGGTGAATTTTTTGTCAGATTTCAAGAAATTGCTGCCAGAAAAATATCAACAAATTGGTAGCATAGAGGAGATTAATTTTGAGGAAGCTTTCACGTTCGTAGACAAAGAAAAGAGATTCAAAGAACAAGAAATTGAAAGAGTCAGGAACTTAAGCCGAGACGATAGAAAGAGGATATCTTTTGAAAAAAAAGCCGAACGCGAAAGATTGAAATCCATTTTTGGCAAGGCAATTGTAGATGGGGCTGAAGTAGACATTGCTAATTGGCTGGTCGAACCTCCGGGTATATTTATGGGAAGAGGGCAGCACCCATTACGTGGTAGGTGGAAACCACGAATTAGGCCGGAGGATGTGATTCTTAACCTGGGTGAAGACGCACCAGTACCTGAAGGATCCTGGAAAAAGGTAGTCCACGATCATGCTTCCACGTGGTTAGCTACGTGGACTGAGGTCTTGACAGATAAAAGAAAGTATGTCTGGCTTCATGATTCTTCTACACTAAGACAAAATAATGATAGAGAAAAGTATGACAAGGCGGATAGGTTAGGTAATCACATCAATAAGATTCAAGATGAGATTATAAAGAGGATGATATCTTCGCGCGATTTAAGTCATAGAAAACTTGCAACAGTCTGCTATCTAATCTCAAAGCTTGCAATGAGGGTAGGTGATGAAAAGGATCCAGAGGAGGCAGATACTGTAGGTGCGTCCACCCTGCGAGTTGAACACATTAGGTTTCCAGAATCTGATGGACAACAATTTGTAGAGTTCAATTTTTTGGGTAAGGATAGTGTCCCATGGCAGAAAACTCTTGAGGTAAAGTCACGCGATATGCAGGGACTATATGATAATCTGAAACTATTTATGAACGGCAAGCAAAAGGGGGATCAGATTTTTGATGGAATAACTTCCAATAAAGTAAACTCTTTTCTGCGTACGCTAGATAGCAAGAGTGTGCCTGGCCTTACAGCAAAAGTGTTCAGAACGTATATCACTACTACTACAGTGAGAGAGGCTCTGGCTAATTCTTCGGCCAAGGTCAACAAACAGTCTTCAGAGCCACAAAAGATATACATTGCTAAGATGGCAAATCTAAAGGCGGCAATTACCTGCAATCATAAAAAGGGAATAGATCCGAATAATCCTGCCAGCAAAAAAGCATTAGAAAGATTTGAAATTTCTATAAAATCAAAGGAAGATACAATCAGGAAACTAAAGGATGATATTGCGACCAAGAAATGGAAGACTGATCTTCAGAAAAATAGATTAGAAGCTAGGTTAGAAAAAGTACAAGTTCAGCTAAAGCTTCAGAAAGAGACTCGTGATTATAACCTTGGTACTTCTCTGAGAAACTATATCGATCCCCGCGTCATGCGAGCGTGGCTTGAATACGTTCAGCTCGATTGGAAGAAAATTTATACAGCCACTCTACAACGAAAGTTCATGTGGGTGGATACTTACGCCAAAAGTGAATTAAGACGGTTTTACCCGGGCAAAGATTATGGGAAAAAGGGGATCCAAGTCGTTCAAGAAGAAAGTTGATAGGGAATCAAAACATATTCAGGACGAAAAAATATGTGACGAGTTTTGCCAACCTAGATAGAAAACCAAGAAAAAAGTACTAAACCCAATAGACGTCAATATTAGACTACCAAATAACTTGTTTGCAGACCCGGAGGGCAACGAAATTGAAGATTTTTGTTTATGTTGTGAAGCTCAACCTTATTTATAGTGTTATAGTGTTAGGTAAACTAAACTTACGGAAAAATATTAGCTAATGCAATTAACAGGATACTGGAGCATACGCTTTGATATCCAGAATAACTCGAAAAATTTCTCTGATCTGCTATATAAAATCCATTGAGATTAATCAATGAAACATCACTAGTTTGAATAGATTATATATGCTAGAAAGGAATTTTGTTAGCAAATGGCCTCTGAGCTTTGCCGGGGTAGCTCAGCATGGCCAGAGCGTTCGACTCATAATCGAAAGGTCGCGGGCTCAAGTCCCGCCCCCGGCACTGGTTTCTTGAACTACTAAATGACCATAGGTAAATGCAGCATAAATCAAGAAGGAGATCAGCTACCTGTCCCCAAATGATATCAATAGAGTTAAAACTCACGAACTTGTTAAACTGGCGATTAAATTTTAAGACGAGAAGTCTATATTCATATCGTAAGAGTAACAACCGGCCATACGTATTCTTTATTACTAGTACTTGCTATACGAGCGGTCCTATCCGTTCTGACGTTGTAATGAGGAGTTTCGTTATCATAGAATCAGGGATGTTGTAACATCAAACTCTATGCCTCAACTACCCTTCATATAATTCCAATGCATTCTCTTGTTTGAATTCAATAAAATGCCACAGTGGATATTTTAACAAAAATAGTCATACTTAATTTTGGATCCACTGTGTAAAGGGTCGGGAGATCGATGTTATGGCCAGTGGAACTTTGAAAAGCCAGAATCTTCTGAAACGGATATTTTTCCTTCTAACTGTCAACTGAATGTTTTTTTCCTTGCCATGTTTGCTATGTAATCAGGTATGTCTCAGTCGAGATCCTATTCAAATTTTCCTGTGAAGGTTACTATTGACATCAAGGGAACTGGTGATGTACATGATGTGGTTGACAGATTAGTCAAGTTATATGGAGACGCTAACGATCAAGGCAGGTTTAGCTGTAGACTTTTGCTTCCTAGGGGGGACATCAAGACTACTCAACTTAGCAAGAAAATTGGCATTGCAATCCAAACTGGACTACTTCTGGGACTAAGAAAAAATAAGCTAAAGCCAAACATAAAAGAGGTAAGATACGTCCATGACGAATATCATTATGGCTGGGTATTAGCCAATCCTTTAATACACGAAGAGTTTGAAAGTTCGAAATGAATTTGGATCTGGCTTTAATTTAATTCAGTTTTACCAATTTGATATTTTAGAATTTATCCATGCTAATTTACCAGTCAACCAATACCATCAATCCTATGGCCCTATATCGAAACCTTTTTTAACATTTAGTAAAATTATAAAGGGCCTTCGGAGGGATTTGAACCCTCCTCGAGCGGTTTCTTCCAAGATTATGATGATCGCTTATCTCGTCTTGACCACAGCCGCCTATACTCACCAGGCTATACTACGAAGGCCAACCAACAACTCTAAAACTACGGCAAATATATTTGTTAGAAGAGATCACAAACTTCTCTTAAATGAACATGACAGATGGTGGACAATATTTCTATCCTGCTGCAAATATAGCAACTAACTGTTAGGCGATTTGCTATTTTATTTCATTTTGAAGATATAATGCCTATTCTGACAGTTTCAATGCCTGTTTCTTCTAGTTTATCAGCTAGTGCATTAAGCCCTATAGAGTCGCCAGCTAGGTGACCTAGGATAATTAGATTTCCATGCACCTGCTCGTTTTGCATTTTTATTACCTCGTTATAATCAATATGAAGGTATATTACAGTGTCAATTCCATGCTGAAAATATATCTTTGCTATTGGATACCCACCATTTGTTCCCGCAGCCACTACTAAAGCCCATCGACCGGTTCTATTATTCGAGCTTCCAAAAATAGTCTCCACTTTGGTCTCAACGTTTTTGAATTCTGCTATAGATTCAACTGACTTGATAATGTCTGAAACGTACTCTGTGCTCCCTGCGATTATCCTTTCCAATATTGTTCTTCGCATAAATTCGTCGCACGGTTGATGAATATTGACAAGTGGCAAACCCATTACTTTTGCGGCATGAACAACCTGATCGTAAATACTTGCATGAGATCTTATTCTGACTCTTTCCTTCAGCTTGAGAGTAGCTTCTGCAGCAAGCCCTTCTGGAATACCATTTTCAATCATATATTCCGCGTGTCGATCAATCACCTTATGGAAATTGAGAGCCGAGATTCCTATTGGATGATGGGCTATCACAGCGTCACAACCAAGATTCTTTGCCAGCATTAATTCTGCAATGCTAACATCAATGGCTATCAGGGCCTTGCGAATATTGTCACCTCTAACGTGTACGTTGCTGTCTGCGGGTAGACTTCCCCAGTTCACCAGGTTCAGGCTGGTTTTAACTATATCTTCAGTGTCAATACCCAATTGTTAGGCATAATTTTATGATAGTCCTAATAAATGCTGTCTGTCTGAATAGAGGAGGCTGTTCGAGCCACCAATTATTCAATTAATCATATACCAATAATAGATGATGTTAGTTCATCTAGCGATTGCAAGCTTTTAAATTTAAATGATTGTACCAGGATCTAAATGAGTTGCTCCGACGAATATGTCTCCCACAGTACCGAGGATAACCTTATCCAGATTACACCTCAGATCAGGTCAAAACTACAAAAAGCAAAATACGGAGTTTACAACCATTCGGCGGTAGAATTATGTCACTGGACAAAGAAGTCCTTTGCAGATGAGGGTAATTGCTACAAGCACAAATTCTATGGAATATCTACCCACCGGTGTATGGAAATGACACCCGCCGCGATGAATTGCGAAAATCGTTGCGTTTACTGCTGGCGCCCAACAGAATTTTATGATACATTAGAAATGCCACCGGAATTAGTTGACGAACCGGATGTCATAGTAGATAATCTGATGGAGGCAAGGAGAAAATTAATCAGCGGGTTTTACGGACATTCTAAAAATAGTAAGAAAAAACTGAATGAGTCTTTATTTCCAGCACATTATGCAATATCCCTTTCTGGCGAGCCTACAATGTACCCAAAGTTGCCGCAATTAATCAAGTATTTAAAAACGTTGAAAGCAACCAAATCGATTTTTCTTGTCACTAATGGCCAGGAACCTGAAATGCTTGCTAGATTACAAGATGAGGATGCGTTACCAACCCAGATCTATCTTTCGACCAATGCATCCAACAAAAAAATGTTCTATACAGTTAATCGACCGCGACACACAGATGCCTGGGATAGATGGTGGAAGAGTTTGCGCTTTCTTGCATCAGTCCAAACAAGAACAGTACTACGTATGACATTAATCAGGGGTTACAACGATCGTTTAGACTTTGTAGAAGAATTTTCGAAAATGATGGAGGAAGGTAATCCGCATTTTATTGAGCTAAAATCCTACATGAATATTGGAATGTCAACCACACGGCTTGGACGTAATAATATGATGGAGATGAGCGAAATCCAAAACTTTGCTCGCCTACTCTGTTCGAAATTACAAGGATATTCTATAATGGATGAAAGCGAGATTTCCAGAATTGTAGTATTACAAAATAAATTAAGATATACTGACAGATGGATAAAGAGCTACTCTAGTTGAATCAGTATATTCATTCATATGGGTGCAGGTTTGTTGAACTAACTATAAACTCTTTACCATAACCGATGGCAAATGTGGCGTGTTTGGATACATACTGGCGATAAGTGTGGAAAAGGTGACAGATAATCAGAGAGGCCAAGAATGACAAATAAGAAAATATCGAAGTTCTCCATCAGTTTACAAAGCATAACCTTAATTCAGGTGGTCGAATTTTAATCAGATTAAAGAAACATCATAAGATTGTATGTACCACGATAATGATATGCACAAGTCTCGCGCAGTATTCCTGACTTTTCGTGGGAATTTGAAGGTACTGATGTAAAGTATTTTTTATACTTAGCCAAATTCCGTTAACAACCGATATTTTTATAGTCATTTTTACATCCTACCCAAGGTCAATTAATTGAAGCTTGAGAAATTCATGTTAATGTTAAGCTTTGGGTTAATAATTTTCTCTTTTGTATCAATATCAGCTGCCAGTGCTCAAGTAGCAACACCTAGCGTAAAGATTACTTCCCCCACCAAAGGGGAGAAGTTATCGGACGGAATCAAGACTCTAACGATTACAGGAACATCCTCAGACAGACCTGATACCAAATGTACCGTCGGCGTTCTGATAAATGACTTTAAACCGTACAAGAACGTTATACCAAGTGGGACAGGAAAAAGTGCAGCAGACTTCTCATCTTGGAAATATACCTTCACCCCGTCTAATACCTCTGTGATCAAAGAGGGAAATAACAGAGTGACATCAAAGATTTCCTGTGTCAATACAAAAGATATCAACACTCCTGCTACACAATCCATAAAGTATTATAGCGTAAATTTCACAGGCGTCTCAAATTCGTATAAACCGATTATGCCGTCAACAGGTGTCAATTTTGCCGAAATAAAAAAGTCGAAAAATGTTAATCCAGAGCCTTCTTCTGTAACCAGCGTTAATAATGGCATAAAAGAGCATAAAAGGATTGTCGAAAATTCAGTAAATAAGGCAGCTAATAGTGGTATGGTGGAGCGTAAAAACGGTATGGTGGAGCGTAACAACGGTATGGTGGAGCGTAACAACGGTATGGTGGAGCGTAACAACGGTATTGAAAATACACTAAACCCGACAAATCAGAGTACTAGCAATGATAAAGGAAGTGTGTTCGTTCCTCCATATAATATCAAAAGTAATTCTGGTACTACTAACAGCAACTATAATCCTAAAGCGGCCAGCAATCAAACTACAGTTAATACTACAAATATTATCCCAGGCAAAGTTGTAATTTCAAAACAAAATTCTGCAAAACCAAACTTTGCATCTATTCCTCCAAAGACAACTAGCATCAAGCAGTCTAGCAATCAAACTACAGTTAATACTACAAATATTATCCCAGGCAAAGTTGTAATTTCAAATCAATCTACCACCCAGCCGCTACCAAAATCTGCATCGATTCCACCAAGACCAACAATTACGATCTCAATTAATAATAGCAACAGTGCAGCGAACAACCAAAATCCTACTAGCGCGAATACTCCAAGTAACAATGTTAATAATTCCAATATTACCACCAGCACAATAATTAATGAGCAAAATCAAGGCCAGAACGATTCGATACCTGGGAGCGTACCAAACGGAATAGGCCCTAGTCTAATATTTCCGGTACCGTTCCACGAGTTGGAAAGTGCTAATTTGCCGAACCAAGCATCCACTATTCAAACGAATCCTTCCAATTTAAACGGTAATCTTGAAGTCCAAACAAGCAGCAATTCACCACCAATCGTTGCAATTAAACAATCAACTTCGGTCGTAAATGGACAAGAACAAGTTACCTTGAATGGAGCAGCTAGTAAATCACCTACCGGTTCGGTTGTATCTTATTCATGGGCACCACTCAATAATAATTCACCTATAACGTCAAAAGTTAGCGACTCTCCAGTGTTCTCACTTACCGTTCCAAAGGTTAAGTCAGATACACACTTCGCGTACAGGTTAACGGTGACAGACAGCACTGGACGTGCCTCTTCAGCGACTGTTGATATACTTGCTAAAAAGAGTGATCCCTCCGTTGATTCTACATCGTCAGTTGATCAACTATCATCTAATTCTATTTCTCAGGCCAACTCAAATAGTCATGTACAGGTTAGTAATAGCAATCAAAACGTAAATGATTCCACAGCAGTTGTACAATCTCAAAATATTCCATCAAAATTTCTAGTCAACAACGATCAAGTAAATATTCCAAGCCCAAACACGGCTAGCCTATTTAATTCGTCTGTTGTAAATATACCTCCAAATACGCCTCCTAATGCGCTAGATAATGCCAACCAGTCTACATTATCAGCCGAACAACCTAATTCGTCAGCTCCATTTGCTCCTCCCTTTACTTCAGCGACAACAACATCTGAAAATACGAGTTCCAATAAGGTATCACCAGTCGCAGTAGCAGGCCCAGATCAGATAGCAAATGGTGGGTCGTCAATTGTTGTCGATGGCAGTGGCAGTTATGATCCGGCTGGAGGGCCCTTATCATATAAATGGGATCAAATATCTGGGCCTCAGGGCACTACTTCAGGTGGATCTAATACAGCTGGCTGGTCATTCAAACTTCCCGAGGTTCTGGATAATGCCCTTATAAAGCTAAAGTTAACAGTTACTAATCAGGAAGGTGCTTCTACTTCTGACTACTTGAATATTTTAGATAGAGCTGTTGCTAACCACGTTCAAACCAATCACAAGCATGACAGCAACCACCACGACTAGAAAAAAAATAGCAGTATTTCTAATTTTTCTAATCTCCCACTTTGACGTATGAGTATTTTTCTCAATATCCTCTTACAACCTAGCGATTATCCTTATTGTGTAATGTCATGCATCAATGTCACCAGTAAATGTTTTATATGACGACTAGTTAACACTCGAACTAATGAATCGTCTAATTCTATCCGCCTTAATGGCAGGAGTATTGGCAGTGGGATTAATAGTAGGTCCTTCTATTCTAGTAAAGTCCCAGTCTAATTTTGCCTATGCTCAAGCTCCACCGGCGGGCAAGCAAAAACATGTGACTCTTATCGCGAGCGAAAAACAAGTTCAAGTTGCTCCAGATAACGCTCTTCATCCTGGCGGGATAAAGTACAATGCAATGGTGTTCAATGGTTCTATTCCTGGTCCGTTGATTTCTATAGATCAAGGGGATAACCTAACAACTACCCTTATCAACAAGGGAAAGCTTGTACACAGCATTGATTATCATGCCGGGTTTGGAACTAATGCTGCAAACTCTGGACCGGTCTCTCCAGGTCAATCCAAATCATGGAGTACTGTAGGTGCTATTCCAGGATTCTTCTTCTATCATTGTAGTGCCGATGCGCTTAATGGTATCTGGGAACATATTGCAAGCGGAATGTACGGGGGTATAGTAGTACATCCAGCAAATGAAGAAAAGGCCAAAGAATTCTATGTAGCTTTAGGTGAAATATATGGCTCAAATATTCCAGCTCCACTATCTGGTAAGAATCAAACAGGTGCTGCAAACTTTAACATTAGCAACTTCTTGTCAGGCAACAATGATCTGGAACTGACAAACGGCTTGGCGTTCAAATATGTTCCAGCTATAGGTAAGGTTGCAAAGATCGAATTAAACAAGAATGCCACTGTATTCACGGTGAAACCTAATGAATTGACAAGATGGTATATTTCAAATGCCGGTCCTAATCACTTCCTTGCATTCCACTTTATTGGAAGCATGATTACTGTACGCGATGGCACTAATGGTCAAAATAATAATTACGGCACGGTAGACAAGATGGATGATACTTGGACTATTCCACCAGGATCAGGCTCTGTGATCGAAGCGACATTTCCACAGCCTGGATTGTATGTTGGTGTTAGTCACTCGTTAGCTGATGTGGTAAAGGGCGGTGCATTTGCAGTCTTGGCTACTAATAATGCAACAGACACAGACCATCCACCAGGAACATGGGTACCTCCAAAGGGAAGCAGCATGGTATCTAGCGAACAACAACCAAAAAAATGACCGTATCTGATGGCCGTTAAGCAGATTGGTCAATCTGTAACTATGCGAGATAAGGGAAGAAAAAATCTTTCTTCATCCTAAATTTTTTTTATCTTTTTAACTTTTGAGACCATAAAGGTTTTAACAAATTCTGTAAGGTACAAATCCTGATTACTACTATCCTCACCAAGCAGGAGTCGATTTCTGAGAGAAATATTGACTATGGGAAAGAAGCCTATAGAATTTACTGGACAACCAGTTTGTACAATCTGTTGCTAGCTAAATAAAGCAGATTAAATATACCGAATTTCGAAATCCACATGAAATTTCTCAGCACGAACCTTGACTCATCCAATGTTTAATGGTAGAGAACTTGTTAGTGTCGCCGGAAAAGCCGGAAACCCAGCACAGCACAAATTATAATATCGGATTTTACCCACGTTAATCTGGCTAATCGAAGCTTGCACTCTGTCAAATGCTAACTTTGAGAGAAAATTTTGATTAAAGACTATTCAGGATCAAAAAGTTCATCGATAATACGCTTCATAATATTCTCCAACAAGCTAGAATTATTATAAGTCCAAAAAAGTCAAATAAAAAAGGATGTTTCTTATTCCTGATTCAACAAGAATTAAGACTCTCTATTTCGTCATATTGCCGCCGGTCATGTTGCCACCGCTGGTTGCATTACCGCCGCCACCGCTCATATTGCCTTGAGCATG
>JBQCDO010000214.1:0-3493 GCA_051961195.1 Nitrososphaeraceae archaeon
GAGGGCTGCTGTCACAGTGTGATATAATTATCTTATTTTCCAATAATTCCAAAGGAGATAATGCACGCGAATGATAGAAAGATACAGTAATTCCTAAAAGGCTCTAAGCAGAGTATATAGTGTCCTCAATTAAATATGTCAGGCATTATTTCTATCTTTTAATTTCATTTTTATTCCATATTTAGGACGCAGGGTGACAAGCGGCACGACAGGAATCGCGGCCCTAAGGCTGCAAAGAAAGTTCATAGGCATGGAGATAGACCAATGCTGGCATAACATAGCCAAGGCCAACATTACAAGAGTATTAGCTTAAGCAACCAATCAATGTTCGGATGAATAACTAGCTAGCAATAAATAGTCTATAGTCTAAAAACCACTCGTTATTTAGCCACCAAAAACGATCTCCAGGTATTTACGAAATAAGCACAGATCTGCAGGCCGGCACCTATCCGGAGTATATAAAGCAAAATCGCATATTTTTCGTTTATATAGTAAAAATTGGTTCTGGCGATTTCACGAGGGGAATCTACCAACTCCTTTTTAGTCTCTTAACACACCACGGAAAGAATCGAAAGGTGCCAACGACGCTATAGACCTATCAAATTGTGCATCACGCATATACCAACCGTCTTCTGTTATAGCGTTATAGGAATCCTCCTTAGCCTTGTAGTAACAGACATCGTATTCCACGCTTTTTTCGAAGTCTTTACAACAATATTCTCTAGCCATTGTAGTCATTACTAATTATCTACGATGTCTTTGCTGCCACTGCCATCGCTCTCACTGTTATTGCTTTTCATTTTTTTTAGTTTTGTTAGGCGCATAGACAATAGTCCAGATAGTTGCTACAAAATACGGCAACATTATCAGTATTGTTACTACAGGTGTAACTTCAGTTGGAACGACTGCGACCATAATTTAATTATTAGTTAGTTTACTGGACTCCTATTTGATAAAGATGCCATTTTCCTCGTTTACCTCATATCACTAGTATAGCTGCGGTTTACCACGGCCTGTTTAGCCACAGAAGGTATGACAACCTTTGTGCAGATGGGTAAAAGTTCGGTACAAAGGTAATACTGATCTTTAGCGATACTGAGGTCTACAAATGTGAAGCAATGTAAAGGCCAGCATTATGATGATGGTAAGTATTGTGCTGCCGCTGCAGTGCTGTATGAGAAATATGGTTGGGATGGGGATTGGATAGTTCGTATCCCAAACAGGGAACTGGTATCAATATTTCATGGGGGCATTTTGAAAACAATACTCGACCTAAATGATCGTGATGCAAAATCTTTTTCTGAAATAGCAGATGTGTTAGAAAAAATGTATTTAGCAGACAGGATCTGATCAATGATGGTTGATTTTGCATTAACATATGGAATGAAAAATAATGATCTGCTTAAAGAGATTCTAACGCAAGGAGTGAATAAAGATGATTTGCCTAATCGGATACACCAAAATTTATTTTTAGATTTGTTTAGGGGATTTCCACGTAGACATGAATTAATTAATTCTAAAATGTTTGGATATCAGATTTTCTACCCGAAGAATGCCTCATGCACTAATGCTTCAAATCACATTAAGCAATAGGATAATAATTGGATATCTAAGAAATGTGTAACTCATGAAGTAATAGCTGTTGATAGGGCTAACAATTATGCGGTTATACAACATAATATATATCAGACACTTATCTGTGATGTGTGTGTCTTAGGGAACATATTTCCTCATTTCATCCAAACCAGGACTGGATTCCCTATTCCCCCAGTTATATTCTGTGCAGAATAAACAGCGATGATGAAATGTACTTTCTGCATCCATTGGGTAGTGTACCTAAAGAATTGATAAATAAAGCAAAGAATCACAGCGACGTTATATCTGTAGTCAAGTGGTGCAACAAAGAAGACATGGGATTTGAAGGACGCATTCAAGGGGATATTATTTTTGCAGAGGTGAACTAAGAATATCGGAAATATTAGCTCACAAAGATATAGACGAAGTGATTTATGAATTTACGATAGGTAAAAATACTAAAATGTGCATTGCGCTGAGTTTGCATACACATCCGGGGGAAAAATTTATGGCATGTGATTGGCAGCATGATTTGAAAAGTTTAATTAATTACATAAAGACTCATTCCGAGCGACAAGATGCAACCATCGGTTATAGGCATGAACTAAAAACTGACGGCATCATAACGGGAATACTAAACGATGGATGGCCATCTGAAATGGATATATGGTCATCAGTCGACTTGTTTAACACATCTGTGATCCTTGGTTTAGAACTTGTCATGCATCACCCCGAGCATCCTACTGTTAATAAGCAAATACCGACAGGCAAGGCATTGCTGCTATCTATGCAGCGAGGGTCTACCAATAGGGCAATAGACGATTGAATGGATGATTAAGTTAGCGAAATTAAGCATCGATTATTTGATGTTTCATTGAAATGGCACTAGCAATTGCTTTTTATATACAATTCTCGATGATATTCTTTATCTGATGTTAGGACAGTCAAATGCAGGCTAAATCCTCTTTAAGATATATTTTGGCATACGATGCAGATTGCGGTTCATGTACTAGATTTATGCACGTAGTTGATTTTCTTGACAAATATGAAAAAATAGATTTTATCTCATTAACTACAGCTGATCAACAAGGTCTGCTTGATAAAATTTCTGCTCCTCTACGTTACAAGTCATTTCATCTTATCTGCCCAGATGGAGAAACAAAGAGTGGATCTGAAGCCCTTCTTGATTTGATAACAATACTACCTCTAGGGAGGGTGATATCTCCAATGATTAATTACTTTCCTGGATGTAAGCAGATTGTGAGATTTATTTATAATAGATTTTCAAGACTACACAATACTGGCTCATGCAATGTTAATAATACGTGATGCTTTATCACAAACTGATGCCTTTAGCTTATGATAAAATAAGTTGTTTAATTACTGGAATTTGCATCATGATGAGATTGGTTTTTAGCTAATCGCCTCATTTCGAGTTAGAAAACTCAGACCGAAGTTAAATGACTTTGATTTGTAATTGAAACTTCAGGTGTTTATATCGGCGCGCAAACTGGCACAGAAGCATCACATGAGCGTAGAGGTCCAGTCTCAACTTAATCCCTGCAATCGATATTAAGTCTTGCATTTCATTCTTGATAAAACCAGGTATCGGGTTAAGGTATCCTAATTGATAAGTATAACCATCGATATTAATCTCAAATGATGACATGGTTTGAAATGTATAATGAATTTATCAAAAACCTTGAGAAGGTAAACCAACTACAGAGGGATTATATTACAAACCTAGAACGGATAAACTACTTGTATAATGAATCTATTAAGAGCATCGAAAGGGTAAATGATCTTTATAATCAGTCCATTAGAAATTACGAGAAAATGAGCAGATCATATGAACAGCAATTTGAGAATATGCAGAGAATGAATCAGAAGTGGCTTGATGTCTTTTCAAAGTCATGGG
>JBQCDO010000215.1:0-7892 GCA_051961195.1 Nitrososphaeraceae archaeon
GACAACAATCAAAAGTACTGCGCAAACAGTTTATATCTAAATGACTATCACACTGTACGTGAGGTCCAATCATCCCGAAATTAACGTCGTTTATTCTACACAAAATGTTCCAGATACATCTAACCCAGTGCTAATTTGTGGTTTTCCAGGAAGTGGTTATGTAGGCAAATTAGCTGTGGACCATTTAATACACGAACTTGATGCGACTCATCTCGCAGACATTTACTCTACTTCCTTTCCTGCCCAGTTATTAATAAAATCAGACGGTACTGCAGATCTTTTAAAAAATTACCTATTCTATTCAAACGTGCCTACTCACTATGGATCTGGTCTACTTCTGCTTAGTGGAGACTCACAGCCATCAAATCCTGACTCTGAATATTTTCTCGCCGAGGAAATTCTAGATATTGCAACGAGGTTCAACACAGGCCAAATATTCACATTGGCTGCATACATTACGGGTTCATTTGTAAGTACTCCCAGAATATTTGGAACTGCAGGCGATCTAGACACAGTACAAGGCCTCCATGAACAACACATCAATACTATGGAAGGTGGGAGTATAACTGGTATGAACGGAATCATTGTCGGGATCGCAAAACGTAGAAGAATGAGAGGAACGTGCTTGCTAGCCGAAACGTCCGGATTTGTAATCGACGCTAAGGCATCAAAGTCAATTCTGGAAACGCTTGTAACAATCTTGCATTTAAAAATAGATATGACTAATATTGAGAGAAGAGCGAAGGACACCGAAATGTTGATAAAGACAATAGAGCAGCAGATGACCAGCAGTTTAAGACAACAAGACGACCAATCATCAGCGGTTCAAACCAGACCATCAGACATGGGATATATTAGTTAACAATGTGAGTAGGCTAGTAATTTATCCAATACTGTTTTATAGTTCTAAACGAAGCCTACGGAGGATGTTTACCTATACACCATAGGTAACAAAAACTAGAATTTTACAGTCTTTTTAGTTTTCCGTACCTTCCTATATTAAGGCTGTTCTCTCCACGAAATGACTGAGTATATCCATTCTCAATAGTAACGTCGTCTCCATCTTTTACCAAATTGATTTGATCGTCCCAGAGAGATAATTTTATACTACCAGTTTCATCAGAAACCATAGCATCAGCAACCTGTGCAGTTCCCCCGGTTCTCAAATTTACGGTCCTTGGCTCGGTTATGCTCTCTATTCGTCCTTCTATGTTCACTCCTCGCATTCCTGGTTTTAACTCGGTAATTTTCATTATTTGTTTGAGATCATTACACTGCAATAATAAAGGTTCTGGATAGTCAGGTTTTATTCATTGAACTATATCTACCAAAGTATCTAACCTTCCAAATTTGCCTAGTTTCTTTACTCTGTCGATAATCAATTACACGAACACCAATAGTAAGCAAGAAATAAGGAAGCCTAGTGGAATCATCAAGTGGAGGGGTAGCGAAGCCCGGTCAAACGCGCAGGACTCAAGATCAAGGTACGTAACAAAAAATACATGCGTAGATAGATCCATATGAGTAATCCCGTCCTTCAGGGGTTCATGGGTTCGAATCCCATCCCCTCCAGGATAATTGTTAGGGATTTATCAATTCGAATTAAACAATTCACAAGATAATCTAGGTTTTTACGTTTGTATTAGGCAGGATATTTTGTTAGGTCTAACAACAATTCCGGAACGCGTTATATTTTTCTTTATTCCATAACAGGCCTAAACATAGTCGTGCCTATAGGTGAGTCTAAATAGGATGGCCCGGCCTTAAGCGTAACAGGTTATTATTCAGGCTATTATCTGGCCTAATGCGTAGATTGTGATTAATGCTATAGATCAATATGTCTATTTCATCTTTACTGAAGTCATGAGCAGTAAATTTCATTAAGTTTCGTGTCATTTAGGAAGCAAATACTGCTGCCAAAAAGGATTATAAAATATATTTCTAATCCTATTGGGTAGAATCGCTATCTATCATTTGTTTACTACGTAAAAATCGTATACCGGAGTACTATGGTTATTCGCGGATCTCCTTTTAAAGCCATATTCAATAATAGCAAAAAAAGCTGGAAAAGTTTCGATCAATCCAAGAATGGGACAAAGTACTAGGGTCTGAATATGCATAAAAAATTTTTTACTCAGTTTTACATTAGAATATCGTAAGTTTAAGAATAATCCTAATTGGTATGAAAATAACCATACAAGAGAGGAAATTAAAATCAATGATGCAATAGCTATATCGTAATATGATCCTACAGACCAAAGGTGAAGTATAGATTCACTATATAATATATCTATGGTCCTGCTAAAGGCGCCATTCATCATGTCTATATTAGCAGATCCTGTACTGGCGTTTGCAGCAAAGAGTGCTAGAATAAAGGGCACATGCATTAAAATGGAAAGAGCAATCGAAGTTATCCCTGCTACAAAGCCAAGAAAATAAGTTGTTAGTTTATAAACAACCTTTAGCTTATGAAGACACGAAAATTCATCGATATTCTGGAGACTCCCCACAACCCATCTGCGTCTTTGCATGAAATGGTCTTTAATGTTTAAGGGGGGCTGTTCCAATAAAATCCCACCATGCCAGCCCAGCGAATTAGCGCCATATTTCTTATATACTTTATAGCCAAACAGTTGATCTTCTGCGAGTGTGGGCCCAAAGTCCCAGCCTATTGAATCTTCGATATCAGATCTAACCAATAGATTACTGCCATGCATATGTAATGGAGGAGTTTTGATGATGGCGCCATTTGTCATTTGAGATACACAATCATAGCAAGAGAAAGGCCTAACCGATTCTGCAAGAGCTGTGAGGAAGTTTGCAGACTCGAATTTCAGCGGGTAAAATATGGGGCCTTCAGCAGCTAATCCCTCTCCTTCTCTAATAAACCTTAGAAGAGAAAGTACTGTTTGAGGAGTAAGAAAGCTTTCGTCGTCCAAATGAAAAATCCAATAATCTTTACCATTTTGGCCGCAATGGCGACGGTGAATCACTCCGTACTGTAAAGCTCTGCCTTTCTTTATCGCCGAAGTCCTGAACGTTTTGTCTACAACTATAACCTCACATTTCTTATCTCTTAATTTCTTGATATCTCTATTATCGTCGGTTACTACGGATATCCGATATTTTGAATAGCGAATCTTAAAACACGAATCTATTACCGAGCGTATTCCACGAAAGACTACTGGGGTAGTAGTAGCTGATCTAGTAGTAATTTGAAAAATTATTATAGGATCGTTATGAACTCTTACCGGATTTTTATCTACGAAGACCTTATTATTTATTACGCACCTGAGTATTGCAATAAAAGCTATAGGGATATTCAAAAGCCAGATAATAGTCAAAATATCCATTATCAAGCCTTGTACCATATAGAAACGTAAGTCTGACTTAATATGAGTACACTCTTTCTAGAATGCGATTCATAGAACCAATTGTTTCCTAATTAGAACATTAGAGTTTCTAGCTAGAACAATAGACTATCTAGAATAATGGACAAATAAAGCTAGAATACTAAGAGAGTCTGATTTCTAGAAAAACTAGGGATAAAAATCCATTCGGTCTGATCAGTTGATGGAGCCTGTTAACCATTAAATGCCTTCAGAGAGCAAGTTAAATGATTTTAATGATGCAACATATTGTGATCAATGTAAAAGTTATACTGTCATTTTTGATATGATCTCCAGTGAATACGTCTGCAGTTCATGCGGTTGTGTGGCGAATGACAAGTTCTTTAATAATGAAGGGGGGCCAACTTTTAGTGCGCAATCAGGGTTCAGTGACAGATCAAGGACTGGAATGCCGGAATCACTAGCAATTCATCATAAGGGCCTATCAACATTAATAGGATTAGGCGATACTGATGCTCGGGGGAAGGCTCTGGAACCTGCACAAAGATTGAAAATGCAGAGACTAAGAACCTGGAACAATAGATCACAATTAAATGATTCTATATCACGAAATTTGGAAAAGGCTTTGAAATTTCTTAATAATTTTGGAGACAAGCTATACTTGAGCCAAGCGGTGATGGAAAGTGCCGCATATATATATAGGAAGGCTGCGGTTAAAAAATTGGCAAAGGGTAGATCGACTCTGGGCTTGGTCGGCGCTGCCCTCTATGCAGCTTGTAGGGAAACTGCAACACCAAAAACCATCTCCGACGTGGCAGCAGTTTGTAACTTGTCTAGCAAGGATGTTATGTCACATTACAAGCTGATCCTAAAGGAACTCTCATTACAAATGCCAGTTCTGCATGGGCCGGACTATGTAACCCTTATTTCTAATAGATTGAATTTAAGTGAAAGAACTAAACGGGAAGCCTTAAAGGTATATTCGGAAGTTCAGCTGAATAGAATATCTATCGGGAAAAATCCAAGAGCCTTGGCAGGAGCGGTGATTTATCTTGCTTCACAGAATTGTAATGAATTTCTTAGACAAGTCGAAATTTGTCAAGTAGCTGATATCTCAACTGTATCGCTTCGAAAACGATGCAAGGAGATTAAAGCAACGCTATCTATCTAACACCATGTAGTATCGAACAATATTTGTTCCCCCATTCAAATATTAAGATTTCTGCTAGAATGTTAATTATAGGAAAATCCATTGCCAGAATCAAAAAATATTGATTACACCTACTTCCAGTACCAATTTGCGACCTTACTCCCAGACTGACTATGACGTTACAGGATAAGTTTTAAGAGCATATTATCGACCTCAACCAATTGTTGGATCATGGCATGAGTGGCGACTTTTGTCTGCAAATGCTTAAGATAAAATAACTTTCAGAGAAAGTTCTTGATTGATTTAGAGTATCTTTACCATTTTTGATAGATCATAGCCATTTCTAATTGAGTGTAATCTCTTGCCTGAAGTTGCAATATAACCTACGCTAAATTTGGGGTAGGCCTGATTGCACGAAAACAGAGTTAGGACTCTACCATCGTGATCGAGTTTAAAGCCATTACACGGTTCATGGCCTCTAACTATCACCTTAGTATTTGAAATGCTTAGCCATTTTTTCGTAACATCTAAACTGAAGTGTTTGCCCAAACCTCTTCTGGAATTCTCCCATTCTTTTCCTTCCGGAAGAGTCCTAGGATCGTTCCATAATATTTCTTCCATTATCTCACCAATCAAGCCCTTTTCGTTAGCTGATATATTATTAAATTTCTTGGCTACGTCACTAAGGTCTGTTGGGACACCGCCATGGACAAGGAATAATTCCCCTTCGACAATTGTGATGAGATATAGCAACTGAAATAGTTTCATAATTTTAGTTTGATATATTTCAGCACCTATTCTTCTGCCAAATCTCTCGGCCATTCTCTTGGGTAGATCATGCGAGGAAATCGGAAATTCTATAGGTGCTTCGTGATTTCCGCGCATCAGGACGACAGAATGTGGATGCCGGATTTTTAGCGAACATATCGTATGCAGGACCTCCACAGAACCTAGTCCTCTATCGACATAATCACCCAAAAAGATAATCTTATTGTTATGATCTAGAACAAATTTATCAATTTTAATTTTCCTAAGTATACTATTTAAAGCCAATAAATCACCATGTACGTCGCCGATTATCACGAGCTTTTCTGGGATTTGAAGTTCTACAATTTTATTAGATATCTTTCCTCCAGCAATAAGCCCTGTAGATTGCTCTTCTAGTAAAGTGGAGATAGTAGCTCCTAAGGTGTTTGCAAAGTCAGTTGCTGTGAGGTTTAAATCTCCTAGATCATCACTCAAATAGATCTCGCTCAATATAATGGGTTAAATGTATTCTGGGAATTATATATGAAATCTAGGTATTCAGAGATAGGAAGTTATGAACAATGCCATTGTAGAAGCCATAGTGCATGCCCAAACTACCTTGTTCCAGTCAAATATTTTTTGTCCATCCAGTACTCCAAAAGGCAATAAATTAAACATCGCTATCCACGCGTTGAAAGACGCGCCGACATACATATATGGACTGTAGGGAAACAAATAGCTTGACATCAGAAATCCAAAGCCCATGATCAAATTGGTCATGGGACCAATTAATGCAACTCTTCCGAATTTATTCTTGTCTGATAGTCCTACCATAACTGCCCCGGGTGCAATGAATTTAAATGGCATAATTGGTAAAGCAGATATCGCAGTAATTATTAAACCATATAACTGCGCACGAAATTCAGCCCAGCTACCATAGTACTGTGCCAAAAACTTATGAGCTAGCTCGTGTATGAGAAACGCAGTAACAAAGATGGCAAGAAACTGCCAAGAAATGTATCGGTAATGATTAAAGGATAAGCCAACTGCCATAACTAGCAGCGTAGCAATAGATAGATGTAATAACTCCGTCTTGGAACTCTTGATCTTCATTGCTTTGAGCAGCGATTTTAAAAATGATGAATTTGTGGAATGTCCAACAAAATCGCCTTGCATCATGACTTTTCTCTTTTCAACGTATTCATTAACGAAGGGACATGAATGGTTTATTGGAATTCGATGTAGATGACAAAACCATTCGCCACAATAATTACATTTGAAAGGAATACTTTCATCGTATCCACAGGTAAAACAACTATTCAAAATGATTATTTGTCGTATATGTTTTTGCGATAAGGTAATATCAACCTTTTATCTTTATTTGTAGACTTCTGAAGGTGGAAGCGAGTTAAATGATCTAATTGTTTATATTCCTACGATTTAAAAGCGGACGTGGCAAATTAGCTATAGCCATAATTTAAATTTGATATCAAATGAAGACAAGCAATATTGTTGGCCAAATAGTGGTTCATCTCATAATCCGATATACGCAGCATGTCGTTTTTCGTATTTTCAATGCCCCTGCACCAATCAAAACGACAGTCTACCTGAATATTTTTTTCGCCTTCTCGTATAAATCGCTGTTCTGGATACATCCAATTATATTGCGAATTTAGATATCTACGCCAATCAGTTCTGCCGTGTAATACCCACCTGTTGGGCAGTGTACGTGTGTAGAGGATTATCCAAGCCTTAGACAGGTAGGCGTTTTTCTTTACAAAATATCTTGGTTTCTCACTATACTATTTCTTTGAATAATTCATAGTCCTTGCCTCTGGTTGAGGCCATCAATTTGGCTTCCGAAAGATACTCTTAAAGCAGCTTATGAAAATAAGTCGACTGGAGGATAACTTCACCTTGTCCACCATAATCAAAACTTATGTTCTCACTCGATATGCTATTTTGTGCTTAATTTTTGCAGTTCCTGAGAACGATGCCTTGATAGAATGCAGGTGAGTCTGACCAATCTCATAATTATTAGTGTATCCCACAGGATTTGTGACTTGAATAAGCCACGGGTCCAAACGTCTGTGTGGAAGGAATTCAGATCAGATCAAATTGATGTTTATCCGCAAATTAGTGCTAATGACTGAGCAGGAATGAGGACAGAAGACAGGAAAGCGGAACTTGAGCGACTACTTCGTTTGCTAGCTAAAATTATCGGATTAGGTTTATGAACCAGTCAATATGGAAATGAATCATAACCAGTGAGTTAAAGCTACAACTCGAAGAGTACCGATTTCTCAAGATATCAGTGCAGATATTAAGGCTTTCGCCATTGTTGTGAGGCAAGTGTACTAGATAAACTGTCTACCGCAAAGGGACTTTCAGAATGTTTGGCACACCACTTTTAGTTTTGTGAAATCGAATGGTTATAAAAATGCTAACTCTACGATTTCGCGGCTGATTATGAGAACCATCTTTATAGAGAAAAAGGATACTGTCAGGCTCGACGGCTTACTAACGATCCCAGTTGATAGACTTTACTTTCAGAAATGCGAAAACATTGGCATCACTGTCTAATTATTGAAAGCCGTAAACGTAGTCATGAATACTCCTAAAATATTAACTATGGCAATACAGTT
>JBQCDO010000216.1:0-6328 GCA_051961195.1 Nitrososphaeraceae archaeon
CTAATACCAATGGGGAAAATTGGCTCTGCAAATGACGTAGCAAACGTAGTTGAATTCTTGGCCTCAAATAAGGCAAACTATATTACCGGAGCATCATTTTTTGTTGATGGGGGCATGACATTATACCATGGTTTTGGTGTAAGTGCTGAACACGATACAGAGAATCATAGTAATACAGCAATTAGAAATAGTCTCTTGTGTGGTATTTGATATATATTGCCTTGTATTTTATGGATTAAGTATTTACTAGCCTCTTTCTTGCTTCACAATAATCATATACTTATATAGTCTCATCTCTTACAATTAGATCCAAAATTAGAGTAGCTGTACAAAAATACAAAAACGTGTAACGATTAAGACGCAATCTCTTATAAGAGGCTATTGTCATTTTATTCCCAAATTATTCACATAATTACTTTAATAACCATGTATAATCTTTTATTATTGTTTTATGTTTTCTATACTTAATTACAATGATAATAAAACCTGCTCAGCCAAGTTCAGACTAATGTTACCACTACTTATAACTATGAGTATAAATTATAGTATAGTATTAGAACGAATACAGTTATCTATAATTTACCATAGTAAAAGCATAATGATTCCAATTAGCCAGTCAATCAATCTATTTTACTTGACTATCATTACAGGACAATGTGCATAGTGTAGTATATCAGATGCGACACTCCCAATTAGCATTCTTTTAAGACTCGATCTTCCTCTAGTACCAACTACGATCAAATCTACTTTCTCATTTTCAGCATACTTTACTATTGCTCCCCCTATCCTTGATACAACATCTTCAATGATTTCTGACTTAAACTGAGGAACACTATTTTCCTTTGATAATTGATCTACTCGATTCAACCACATCTTCGCTTCCTGTCTTTTCTCTTCTAATTCCTTTGAGCCATAAGAAGGTGCGGCGACAAAAAAAGAATAACTCAATCTACCTAGATCTAATATTGTTATCCCGATTAATTGTGTCTGTTTATTTTTGATATTTTTAGTCATCGCAACTGCATATTCTGCAGCTCTCATAGATGTTTCAGAGCCATCAATCGCAACCATAATTGTAAAGGGCTTTTGAATATTTTCTGACATACCTCTACGTAATAATAATACAGCATTTTAATTTTTCAATTTCGAATTTTCGAGGTGTCTCACATAATACATCCTCGCTATTTTAAGATGATTCTGAGAATGCAGGATTATATAACTCAGTCTTGATTGACCTGCCATTCTGCCTAAAAAGGCTTGTCATCTGCCATCAAACTAACTACAGCGAAGTTTGAGTCGGTATAATGTACTCAGTCAGTCATAAGCATCTAGCATATACTTGGATCGGCGACTCGACCAAGTGGTCTGGCTTGATATTGTCGATGGCTCGATAAATGATATCGAGGGTGGAGAAAACTTATAATTTAATCTAGTATTATTAGTTGTATCACTAAGCTACATATATTAAAACTAAAAAATAATTAAGTAGAATATAGAGATACAAGGACATATAATTATCGTCACAACAATGAATGGAGTTTCTAACAAGATCAAACACAAAGGTTTACTACAAGTCTACGGAACAATACCCTTTCAACAATTTTATTACCAAGGAGGAGAACCCGATGCAGCTACAATAAAACTACTAGTCGAGTCGATGAGATTTAACCATAATGGGAATTCGGCATGGCATGATGTTTCACACACGTTTGATGATGCAAAGATAAGAGGTAAAAAAAGTGATGAAGATCAATAAGATAATGATTAGACTTCAAGGTGTTGATGCTCCTGAGCTACATTATGAAACCGAACCTCTAACTGACCAGGACAGAGAACCAGATATAAAACATAATTGGAATTATTCCTGGTTTAGAAAATGGTAAAAGAGTTGGAGCTAATGTCTATTAACCGATTAATTGAATTATTTATTTCTTCATCTAAATCGTGGCAATTAACTAGAACATCGTATCTAAATTCAGAAAGCCGTACCATCTCTCCAAATATATGAGCGTGAGAAGAGGATCCATTCTAACATGCTAATATAGTAACAATTTAAAATTAAAGTAAATGTGGTGTCAAGTTCATATCATATCCGCATAGTTTTACTCCATATTTTTCGAGTACTCGCTTCCAAAACTGCCGTCTAGAACCAAAGAAGCTCGCCAAGTGCCCCAGTTAGCAAACAGCCAATTTAGAGGCCGTAGTCTTATTTTTAGAAATTTTCAGCTAATCTTCAATAACATAAATCAAGATATTTTGGGGCGGATTAATTATCCTAATCAAAATAAGTCACCATCAAAAATATTGTTTATGGTCATGATGATTGGCTAATAAACACCGTGAAACAATATTTCTTATCATAGTCTTATCAGTATTACTTGTTCTTTCAACTAGATCAACAATACTTGAAAATGTATTTGCGAAATATTATAATGCAAACAGAATGCCTACCGAAGATAGCTTGTGTAGATATCAAATATCTCAAGCTAATACTGTTTGTCCTGCTTACAATCTAAATATTCGCACCCATACAGACAGGATGAGCGAGCAAGATTTCAATTTCGATAATTCCAACACTCTTGCTGGGTCATTTCTAAAGCACTATAATGAAGAGCGAACAGATGAGTTAGGATACGACGGTGATCTTAATCAAAGTGATAATGCTTCCGGTGTAGGGAATGTTAATAGTAGTGGGAATGTAATGCCAGCATTCGTGGGTCATAGCCATGATGGTCAGGATGGCGGCCATTATGGTGGAGGTAATCATCCAGGTACAGGAGATGGTGACAGAGTAAACGGAAGCCATCATGGTAGTACCAATAGTAGAGGTGGTAATGGTAATGGACACAACGATGGTAGTAGTTATAATGGAAATAATGATCAAACTAACAAACATAGCGAAGATAGCAATAACAACAATAACAACAATAACAACAATAACATACGCAGATGTATACCAGCAACTCTCAGTGATTTGCCTGGTCAAACTCAACCATTAGAACTTTGCTTAGTTATTGATGTGGATACAAATGTCGCAACTGAAATCGGAAATGCGACATTTACCCTAAGCCAGTTAAGTGGAGGTGAATTCAAATTAACAATTAATGGATTGAATGGCCAGACTCAACCAGCAATTATAACCACAAAGTCAGGTATGAGAACTCCGATCATTATCCCTGGATTGGGAACTGGAAATGTTCTCATTGGAGTTTTTATTCATTAATTCTGGATATGCCAATATCTAATTGCCAGTTTACATGAAGGATTACTTACCCAATCCCTGCACTCTATTGGCAATGAATTAAAAGTTGATACATCAGAGACTAAAAAACCTATGCATTAATATCCATTCTTACATATTCAGTACTGGTTTAATTATTTATTGCTGCATAATATGATCGTTCCAGCTTAGTGAGACAACTCATAAACAATGACTTAGCTGATGCAGGCGGCCCCATAACAGAATATGAACCAGTTTGTCTGAATTTATCGATAATTGAAATATCTCCTTTAAATCTTCAGAACCAATGACAGGATCAAATATTCTCTCAGTCTTTCCACTTTATATTTAGCGAAGTTATTTTCTGGGGTTATTTTCTCAATTACTATGTTTAATATGCCAGCTATTTTGTCAATCACCTATCAAGAAACCTCCTCCAACCGTAATTAAATCTGGGATTTTCCTTCAGTTTTTATTTTTATCTCATAAATACCCACTATAACAGAAAACGGACTTTCTTTTTCACGCTTATAGAAATCATCATGGTATTTGTAAATCATGGCTTTATCTTTATTAATAGGATGATGTCCTATATTACTATCATTAAGACATCTTTGAAAACAAATTTCTTTACTCGCTAACAAATTAAACGAAAAGATCTTATATTCTCGTGCGCCGAATTGATTTAACCATTGAGGATTGGTTGTGTGAGAGTTACCGTAAAACATCACACCAATAACGTGATTATTTTTAAACACTTTTCAAGGTTTCTTTCGAATAAGTTTTCATCGGGATAAGTAATATCAAGATTTAAAACGCAAGTATTACCTTCCCCTAATTTATATACTAGGGTTCACAAACAGTGGTTTTCCCACAACCAGCTGGTCCTCTTAGGATTATCAGACGTTTCATTATTATCATACATCCCAATTTAACATATCAGTAGTTTCCATGCGGGTTCATTTACAATTTGTCATTTCTTGCTATCATATATATTTGATACAAGATATTAGAGTCGAATCTTCCATCAGAGATTGACATCGGCGACAAGCACTTATGTGGTAGAGTATTCCTTCTTTATTCTGGCTTTTGACAAGACCACTTGTGGGAGTAAATTTTGCTGTTATGTTACTCATCAGAGGATTATCGATATTTCCATGGTGTAGGAAAAAGCAGTGTGCATATATTAATACTCCACTGGTGTTGCAGCGCAGCATTGCCATTTTCGTGCAAATAAGGAGTAACTGGATATCTTATAAAATGACTAATCAATATAACTATATATCTTTGCTATCTGATAAATATGGAAATTATGCCGAAATTACTAGAGCTTGGCAGCAGCTGTACATTACCATCATTTCTCAAGTTACAAGGGATTATTTTATTGAATAATGCTTGTTGAATGCATGAATTCATAATCTTGAATTTATCTTATTTATATCATCTTTGTTTTCTTAGTCTATCAATTAGAAGGACAAATTTGCCTTCCTTGCTAGAGTCTGACTAGAGTCGATTTACAACCTTTTTACCAGGATTCATTATAAACTTGGGATCGAATATTTTTTTGATTTGCTGAAAAATTGAAACTATTTGGGAACCATACATGAATTCAATATATTTAGTTCTAGCAATTCCATCACCATGCTCTCCAGTTATTGTTCCACCATAGCTGATTGCTTTTGTAAAAACTTCCTCTGCTAGATGATCATATAATTTAATCTCATTTTGAGATTCTATGTTTATCATTGGTCTTGTGTGCAGATTTCCATTACCTGCGTGACCATATATTACATAATCTAGTTTGTTTTCAATGTATTTTTGTAAAATAAACTCAGCATAATCACAAAGTACGTTAGGAGATACTACTGTATCTTCTATAAGGCCCAAAGGTTTTCTACTGCCCACAGTCAGCTTAGTGATATTATTTAACGCATTTTTTCGCGCTCTCCATATTCTTTCTGAGCTTTGTTCGTCTGATACACTTTCTAACACAGTAGACATAGATGACAATTTTTCCTTACAGCCAGCAAATTTCTGTTCGACGTCGATAAGATTGTCCCCTGCGAATTCCACATATAATAGACAACCATTACCTCGATGTCTACCATCTTTACTTGTTACTTTGTAAAACGATTCCTGAAAATTCTGTAATACGGTTTCATCCATCACTTCTAGAGCGACTGGGGAGAATTTCAAAATGAACGGAACGGCCCTCATTGCAGATAATAAATCATTAAAACCAAATACAATTGTAGTTCTATAAAGCGGAATGTCCATAATCCTCAGTTTTGCCGAAGTTACAAGTCCTAACGTTCCTTCTGAGGCAGCAAATAGTTTATGTGCATTGAATTTTTTATCTTTGATTACTTCGTCAAGACGATAACCACATGAATTTTTTGTAACGTTTGGATATTTATATTCGATTAATTCTATATTACTACATAGTGATAGTAATCTGTACAATTTTTCTATCTTGTCATCCTTGTCATCCTTGTCATCGTCTGTGTATCTTTTGTCGTAATTGATATTTGTATTTGTATTTGCAATCGTATCGCCACTACCAATGGTTCTGAGATTACCATCAGAGTATGCTACATTAATAGTATCTAGATAATTAATTATGCTGCCATATCCTAATGTATGAACGCCACTTGAATTATTAGCAATCATACCGCCAATAGTGCAATAATTGCTACTTGCCGGATCGGGAGGTAGAAATTTGCCCTTTTTCTTTAATTCTTTATCTAATACACCCTTGACTATTCCAGGCTGGACTAGTACATGATCAGATTCAATTTCCAAAATCTTGTTCATATGTTTTGTAAAATCGATAATTATGTTATCGTTAAGTGATTGTCCTAACAGTCCTGTTCCTGCTCCTCTTGCAGTTATAGATACATTTTTTGAATATCCGTATCGACAAATTTCTGCAAGATCATCCTCATCTAAGGGGAACAATATTACAGATGGTTTAATTGAATAATGACTAGCGTCGACAGAATATACTTCCCTGTTCCATTCATCCGAAAGTATTTCACCTCTAGCTATGAGCTTTAGTTCATCTGCTATTGACATCATAATATTACCAATAATATCAAATGTTAATTA
>JBQCDO010000217.1:0-4091 GCA_051961195.1 Nitrososphaeraceae archaeon
GAGGTAGTAAATAGAATAAAGTCCCTTCCATATATTCAGGAAGTCATTCCTTCATACCAAGGTCAATTTGAGCTCAACGCTCAAGGAAATATATTAACTACTCCAGTCCTTGCAATGGATCCAACTAAACTTCATTTAATTAGTCCCTCGCTGGAGCTAGTACCTGGTTCATTAATGCAAGAAAATAATCCATCAGGTATGATTGTAGGTGATACTATTGCAAATCCCCCAGGAAAAACTAATTTTGTAACTGTTGGCCAGAATATCAAGGCGACATATTCATTTGCAGATCCTAGTACAGGAAAGTTACAACACCAGTCACGAAGTTTTGTGATAAGTGCAATAATGCAACCTTCAGGTAATTCCTATATAGATAGATCAGTTATAATCAATTTACCAACTGGAAATTCATTATTCAAAAAAGGAGGCAAGTATGATCAAATGGCAGTAATTGCACTTTCTGGTGATTATGTTAATGCTGTTCAACAGGAGATCACTAGTCTATATGGAAGTAACAATATTGGAGTCACAACACCAAAGGCCATAATTAAAACAATACAGGGAGCTCAGGGTGGAAATAGTTCATTTCAAACAGGTATAGCGTTTATTGCATTACTTGTAGGAGCTGTAGGCATTATTACCACTCTGTACACATCTGTTAATGAACGTATAAAAGAGATTGGAACTATGAAAGCTATTGGTGCAAAAAGTAGGTTCATTCTTGCTCTATTTCTAAGTGAGGCTCTAATAATTGGTCTTTTAGGCTCAACACTAGGACTATTAACAGGTGTTGCAGGTGCATATGTACTAACTTCTGGTATGCTGGGATCAGGAGGTGGAGGAGGATCATCAGGATCAGGAGGTGGAGGAGCTACTCATTTTGCTCCCATCTTCCTTCCAAATGATCTTTTAAATGTCTGGTTGCTTTCCCTTTCATTAAGCTTGGCAGCAGGAGTCTACCCTGCCTGGAAGGCATCACGTCTATCTCCATTAGAAGCTCTAAGAAGGTAGATGCTAGTAAGACAAGTAGTGAAAATGAAAACAACTATAGTCTTGTCATCACTGTATGATGTGAAGATATATCCATTCTTAGTTATCCGAAGTATCACTATCGATAGATTATGTATAGGTTTGGAGAGCTTTGGAGTAGTGTCTTTTGGCACTATGAAGCTTATGATAATTAACTACCGGTGAGACCGATGTAAAGTACGACTATCCTTTTCACTGCGAATCGCAGCTTCATGTTGACGATGCCGTCGAGAGACCAATTTTGGAGAGTTCCAGGTATGACGAGGTGACTTTACCCACTCATCTTATTCTTTCGTACTACTGGCTTGCAGCATATCAGCGTTGCCTCCAAGTGATCAGTCGAGTAGGGTTACTTCACTTGCTACAAATTGTAGCTTAGGGTATGCTAGCTATAGACCCTCAGAATTGACTGACCCACCCTAATCTTCTCTTCAATACTACGGCTCGCAACAGATATACAAGTGCAATAGCATGCCAACACTGTCGGTATGGGACTTTAGCGTGTGTAGGAAGCCATCGTATCATGTCATCCGTACTATTTTAAACGGCGTAGTTTATGAAATTTGTAGTAGCATGGTGAAGTCACTCGATCTACCATGGTCTTGTCTTTTAGTACCATAGCTCGCAACATACCGGCGAGGCCAATAGCATCCTCCCAATCTTACTTGCATGGACTATACGAAGTGTGTACAAGCATCCAGTTTCTCGTTGTCAGTATCACTTAATATGTCAGATTAAAGAAGATTAGTCTCAATGTATGAAACAGTCATAATATGAACTGCAATACAGCGAGAAGGAAGTAAAGTGTCCTAGACATGGGCCTATTATGAGCAGAGTAGAATAATTGAGGCAATGTAAAGGTTGAGATGTACCGTGTAAGTATTTTCTTTAATAGCTTTATCCAACAAGTTAAATAATATAATAATTCTCGAAACCTAGTCTATGTTGAAAAGTAATACGCCTGAAGAATTGCTCAACTTACAGGTGAAGGAATTCAATAAAGGAAATGTGAATTCCTTGATGACACTCTATGAAAATGATGCATGTTTTGCATCCAGATCAGGACAAGTTATTAAGGGTCTAGGAAGTATACGTCTAGCTCTACAAGATTTCATTGATATGCGATGCAAGTTAGAAGTCAAAGTGAAGAAAGTTCTTGAAGCAACTAACCTTGCTCTTATTGTTACTGAATGGTCAATCAAAGGAATAGAATCCGATGGTAAAACCGTGAACCTTACTGGTATGGACACGGTAGTTCTACGCCAGCAATCTGATGGCACATGGTTAATTGTCATAGAAAACCCCTGGGGATTGGGTAATCAAGATACATTTAGATGAAAGGTGATGATGGCGACGTAATTTTACTCATCATCTATTGTATTTCAGTACAGAAGCTGGTCTTTTCCTGAGTGCCAAGGCAAATACAACTGAGACTGCTGACAACAACCCTGCAGTAAGGAATACGAGATTATATGATCCAGGTGTTGGGTATGACCCACCGAATTCAGCCGTCCTCTGATTTTCCATGTATATCCCTGCTAGAGCCGGGCCTATTGCCATACCTATAAACAACAAGAGAGCTCCCACTCCTACTGATATGCCAGTGAACTCTTTTGGCGATGACGATACGACCATGTTCCATGTTGCAGTTATTGTGAGCGACAGTCCACTGGCAATTACAGCCAAATTTGCAGATACTGCAAACTCAGTTGAATGGAAAGTAAGCAATCCAATGGCACCGATCAGGCTGATTATCCCACCAATTACCGTTGGCTTCATACTTCCTACTCTATTTATAATAAATGGAGTAATACTTGCAAATACCAGGAACATTACCATAAATGGTAGCTGAACGTTTGCAGCCTCTTCGGAATTCCCTCCGAATCCTAACGGGACAGGGCTCCTAACCAGCTGGACTATGGAGGGATATATCATGAACATCGTAATTCCTGTGGCTATCAGTATAATGTATGATCGCAGAAGGATCGTGTGTCTCAGTAGCTTCAAGTCAAAGAAAGGTGGTTTGGCCCTTCTCTCTATAATAACAAAGACAATTAACGAAATTGCTGATGTTACGAATGCACTAGCGATCTGCGGCAGATTTTCAGAGTTTATGCCTATCTGTATGAGTGTAAGCGCAATTATGAATGAGGATATCGTGACAGAGAGGGCTAGTACACCTTTAATGTCTATAGAAAGCGACGTCTGTTTTTTGTTCAAGGTACTTTCTGGACTCTTGACAGTAATTGCATGATCTGGCCTCCTATTTTCTTTTACAAATATGGCGATCATTAGCGTAACCAAGGCAGAAAAAGGAACTATAGCCAAGAAAGTTGAATGCCATCCAAAATTCTGAATAATGCTAGCCCCTGTCAAGAGGCCGACTACTGAGCCTGCAGAATATGCCGATCCGAATACTCCTACAGCAATGGCAAGTTTGGCCGGTGGAAATGTATCTCTAAGAAGACTGAAAGCAGCTGGGACTGCGGCTAAACCGAAGCCTTGAATTATCCTCGTGACGAGCAGAAATGATATGTTATATGCGAAGCCTCCAGCAGTGAGTCCAGCTATATATATAATAAGTAACATGAGCAACACTTTCTTTTTTCCGTAAAGATCAGACAATCTGCCTGCGACAGGAGTCATTACCGCAGCCACAATCAAGTACGCACTGAATATCCATGCAGCGGTTCCGTACGGAATTTTAAACTCCTTTATGATCTCCGGGATTGCAGGTAGAAGCATGGTCTCGGAGAAAAAAACTGTCAGAAGGGTGCAGCTAAGTATTGCCAGAGTGAACCACGCACGACGGCTGACAATAATTCCTTCCTTGCTATCTTCCATTCCTCTAATGTTACCTTTTCTTGGCATGATTATCTACTCTCTTGAACAAAGACGTGTTGTTGTTATTGTTTCCCTTGCCGATCTAATAAGAAATTTTCCATATCGGCCACTTTTAATGTGTTTATGGATTTTTCCAAGTTACGCATCGAGGCGTAAGTTTGAAATCCATTTTTCGATAACAGGAGCGACGATTCAATTCCTATGTACCTGGAGACACT
>JBQCDO010000218.1:0-2584 GCA_051961195.1 Nitrososphaeraceae archaeon
CTCGTATTTTGAAAAACGATTAAAGGAATATGAGGATATTTTCTACACTAACCCGCTTTTTATACAAAGAACTGAGGGCGTAGGAATTCTTACGAAGGAAGATGCAATAGCACTAGGTGTTACAGGATCTGTGTTGCGAGCATCTGGAGTTCCATATGATATACGAAAGGCTGAACCCTATGATGTTTACAATGAGATCGACTTCAAGGTTCAGTACATGAAAAGCGGTGATTCCCTTGCAAGAGCATATGTTCCACTTTTGGATATGAAAGAATCATGCCATATTATGAGGCAGCTGCTTGACAAGATGCCTGAATCTGGAGAAGTTCGAGCAAAACTACAACCAACTCCAAAGGGGCCGCCAGGAGAAGCCTATAGAAGAGTGGAATCAGGCAGAGGTGCTCTTGGCTATTATATTGTTAGCGATGGTAGCCCAAAGCCTTATAGGGTAAAGATATCTGTTGGTTCTTTTAGAAATATGATAGCATTACCACATCTTCTGGTTGGCTCAAAGCTGGCCGATATGCCATCTGTTTATTGGTCACTGAATTATTGGCCTGTGGAGGCTGACAGATAATAAGATGGCATCATATCCACAAGAATACCGTTTTGGAAATTTTGTCGCTAGCATTATTCGGCTAATTCTTTGGATCATAATTATTATTTCACTTATAGGCTTACCTGTGATTTTTGCAATATTATTCTATGTGCCGCTTCCGCCTGTAAATGGGGAGGTTCTTACACCATATCTGTTCCTATCTATGATGGTCGATCCCACGCGTACTCTACCAATTCTGCATTTTATAATCCATACTGATATATTTAAGGTGGTAGTATTTCCTGGCTTTTCATTTGCAGCATTATTTGCAGCAGTTACAATATTTGTTGAACGAAAATTTCTAGCCAAAATGCAGCTAAGGATAGGTCCTCTTTATTGTGGCAAAATCGAAGGAATTTTACAGCTGCTTGGAGATGGCTTGAAATTAATCGCCAAAGAGATCATTATTCCATCTGGTGCTGACAAACCAATTTTCTGGGCTGCCCCTGTGGCTTTTGTCGCAACAGCAGCTGCAGTAGTTGCGTTGATACCTGTAGCGCCTGGATGGGTAGCTGCAAACGTCAATGTTGGTATTATTGCAGTATTTGCAATTCTTGGATTTTTCCCATTAATTGCATTGCTTTTTTCATGGGCAAGCAATAGCAAATATCCATTCATTGGTGGATTACGTGCATTACATCAGATGATCGCTTTTGAAATTCCATTCTTTCTTTCTGCACTTTCTGTTGTAATTTTATCTGGCTCACTTAATCTAACCGACATTGCAAAGGCACAAAATCCATACTGGTATATTTTCTTCCTTCCAATTAGCGCTTTTGTGTTCTTTATTTCCTCGTTGGCAGAACTTGAAAGAATTCCATTTGACTTACCTGAAGCAGAAAGTGAAATTGTTGCAGGATGGCTCACAGAAACATCAGGCATGATTTTCGGTCTAATACAGCTAGGATCATATGTAAAAGTATATGCCTTATCTGCTCTGTTTGTAGTCTTATTCCTTGGCGGATGGGCAGGACCTCAGATCTTCCCTAAAGAATTAGCCCATGGTCCAACTGCCGGGCTGATGGGATTGTTAACACTCCAGGGCGTCTATAACGGCGTTACCGTTAACGCAATATTTTGGTTTACCGTAAAGACACTTGGAATAATTATGCTCATGTTACTTCCAAGAGGTATCAGCCCTAGGATTAGAATAGATATTCTACTTCATACAGGATGGTATAAACTCATAGTCTTGACTTTCATAAACATGTTTATAGCATTAGCTTTAATTTATGGTGGCATATTAGGTCCAGGAGGACTGTTAACGGCGCATTGACAATAGCAACAAAAATCTCGTCATCATCAGCAGCTGGAATGATCAAGGCTATAGAATCAGGCTCTAAACACCTTGTAATCAAAAGATTTACTCTAAGATATCCTGAGCAAAAGCTCAAATTCATCGGCGATGGCTACCAGTTTGATCCTAAGCGTGGGGTGGGTATTGCCGGAAGTCGTGGAAGACATATTCTATTCCACGATAAATGTACAGGATGTCAGCTGTGCGCAATTGCATGTGAAGGTATTGCAGAAGCAATTGGGATGGTAAAAGTGGATGAACAATGGAAGCATAACAAAAAAGGTATCATGCCACAAATTGATTTTGGCAAATGTGTATTTTGTGGTTTATGTGTTGATGCATGCCCATTCTATGCATTATACATGACCAATGATTATGAACTCTCCTCATTTACCAAAGAACACTTAATTTATACTCCAGCACAACTAGCAATCAAACCAAAATACGAAGGCAATGTGGCATTGAAAATTGATAATATGTGTGCAACGCATGGTTGATCCAGTATTTATCGGCGTGGCAGTATTGACAGTAGGTTCAGCAATAATCTCACTAGAAAGTCGTGAATTAATCTATGGTGCAATTGCTCTTGCAATATCTATGATGGGGATTGCAGGATTTTTTCTCCTATTAGATTCGCCATTTGTTGCAATGTTTCAGATTGCAGTTTATGTTGGCGCGGTTGCAGTCTT
>JBQCDO010000219.1:0-3730 GCA_051961195.1 Nitrososphaeraceae archaeon
CCACATCATGCTATGACTGTTGCAATTATCGTTTGCCAAATTCATATCATCCTCCCGGAGGGAACGGTGCTGTTGTGGGCCAGTTCCGCGTTTGGTCTTTCACCCTTAACCCTATAGATACCCTCGGTGAACAGTGCAGAACCCTGGGTCGCCCTTTGACTGGAGTATCCAATTCCCCAGGAGGTTAAGAGGGGATACTTTGCTACGATACGAATGGATAAAACAAATAGTATTCATGAACTTTCATTAATGAAAACGAATTATTATCTTCAAACATCATTGTATGAGATCAGCAAGACTTTCTTAAATCTAGGACATATAACGATACTAGAGGTTCATACCAATGTTACTACGTAATGCTGCACTCTCTTGGAGAACAGGATTTCTCATAATACTGTATTCCCACAGGTGTCCTAATAATATATTATTAATCAGTAAAGTGGCTGCTCGTGATCAATCAGCAGAAATTAATACTAATAAAAATTTATGCCATTAGTCGCAGTAAGTTCATTATAGATCCCGATTATATTAGGTGGTTTGCTTCCTAATTTAAGCTCAAAGGTTGTTCTAACCTGAAGTTTGTTATCAAAGATCTGATGCTAGTTTTAAAATATTTTTGATATACTCAAATTATAGATTTCACCGTCGTATGTGTTTATGTCTTGTCTTCTTCCATATACTCTGTAGAAATACTCAGACTGCTAATTTTTCAATCAAGCTCTGTCTCTTAAAAAAAGAAATTTAGGCACCAGCACCTATGCCTGGATTACCGACTGGGTTACCCACCGCGAGACTACCGCTCATGTGACTACCACCTTGGCTGCGACTTTGGCCACCATTTGCTTGGCCGCCGCTGGCGTGGTTACCGCCTTGACCCCCGCTTGCTTGGCCGCCGCTTGCGTGGTTACCACCTTGGCCACCACCTAGGCCGCCGCTTGCGTGGTTACCACCTAGGTCTCCGCTTGCGTGGTTACCACCTTGGTCGCCCCCCTGATTATTTCCCTGGTCGTCATGGCTACCACCATCATATTTGTGGTCATTACCTTGATCTGCTCTGCTGGAGCTACTTGGTTGAAAACTGATCACGTTGACTGCGTTATGGTTGCCTTTTACTTGGCTGGCTAGATTTTGACAATTAATATCTAAAGGCATTGTGCCGTTTCCACAGTTATTATCTAATGCGGCTGTTTGCCGTACAGACTTTGAATAGTGATGTCCACCTGCAAATGCAATTTCTGACGATATGACTGCACCTGTTGCTAATAGAGCTGCTAAAACTGAAATAGCAGCGATTGTAAGACTATTGTTGCTCATAATTTCAAGGAATTATTAATTTAATTGTTTATCTACATTAGGGGAAAGTTTGCACCCCATTTAATCTGATATATCGTTCTAGACATTTTCTAGTTGGTTTGTTATAATAGGAACTCAATTTCAGAAGCAAGTCCGGATCTTCATATTGCCCACAATAACGTACAAACTATTTCACAATGCTAAGATACTGCTGTAATAGCATTTTGACATATCGAGGAGAACACTTCACCATATCTTGAAACATTAAAATTCGATCGCAAGACAAAAGCCGCTATTCAGCTGTAGATAAAAACTAGCCCATCAATTTGGATAAGTGGAAAATACGTTGAGTATTACTTGGGATCGGTCTAGTACGTAATTAGATATGCATTATTATTGTTTTTAGTGGAAATCTGCATTGCCTTTACGTGCACATCATGACTATCAGGCAGTAAACATAATTTCATAAGTGCTAGCTACAACTTGCGGATACTTGTTCGCTTCTGCGAGCCTAAAACGAAAACGCCATCGTAATGACTATCATTATGATAATTACCACTGCATCGGCGTGAGCATAGTTATTATATTGACTAGATGATGATTTGTGGCAGGAGTTATGAGATTGACTCCCATTGGAATGCTTTTTATCTTTGCTGCTGTGATGGTCATGAGTATACTATTATACTATTATCGCTATACACGCCCTCCTCGCTACTAATGCTGAATCATTATGAACAGCATTGCTATTACCTATGTTATTAATGGAGCATCAGAAGATGAAGCCGGAATAAGAGGCAGGTAATGGACTAGGGACACAAGTTGAATAATACTAGAAGATGACCAAGTCAAGTTAACCATTTTTGCTGAATTCGGAAGACCATTTGAATCTGCAGTATTATAGTTGGCCAAATAATTCATGACGGCAGGCTTAATAGATTAATAATAAAGGGCTTGGGTGAAATGTCACTCGAATCGAAATTAATCCGATTATAAAGCATTTCAGATAGTTCAATAGCTTGATAATCCCGCCTATAATTCGTAGCACAGGATTTCTTTAAGCAAAGGCATAAATGTTGAAAGTTAGTGAGGTCGATGTGATATTTAAATGCAGGTATGAAAAAGATATCAAGATGTTGATGCCGAAACTATTAGAACATATTTAGAGTTGATAGTACCTTTATTGTATAAAGTGTTCCTTTAGTTGTATCAGAGCTCGGCAAATATAAAAATAATCAGTACTTAGAATCTGAAAGTAACATTGTAGGGAAGAAAAAGCTGCAATGAAAGAATTATCTCAGCTAGACATAAATTCAGGTGTGTTGATTCACAGGAGAACATTTTATTTTATTTTATTTTATTTAACATGTCAATGTCCCTAGGGATGTGGTTATATTTTTTAGTCTAAAATACTACTAGTATTTATTAACTTCAAAACTTGGTACGGTGGTAATAGCGCTATGTGTCTATAAAGCAGATAAAATATGCCTCAATTTATATCTTCCAACAAACTTTGGTTATCAACTCTATCGGCATAGTCCCTAGACAGAATACTGTTACATTCGATACGCAATTTTATTCGGCCAGAAACCTAGTTGGAGAATTCAACTGTTGAGTACTAACCTAGAGCTTAAGTTGGATGGGGCATTATAGCAGCATGACTAACTCTGCCATTCATCCCAGTGCGTACCTTATTTGCTGACGTCGATGAAAGCCCTTCTAGTTACTCTTCACGTTCGATATGATTTCCGGACAAATCGGGCGTTATACTGATGTGGCCTCGCTAATAATCCAGCATCGAAAACCCATTTGTAATTGAAATTGTGGTAAAGCTTGTTGTATTTGGGTTATCTATGGTATTTAATACCATTTAATGGCAAGAGTTATATAACCGAATTACGATATCACAATCAATATGTCATCTAAAAAAGAACAAGAATCTAATATTACCACATCCAGTTCACAGTTGAAAAAAGATCAGCAAGAAGTAATCGATAAAGCCTTGGATCAAACGAGAGAAGATATTCGAAAATCTGTCGATGAGGCCAAGAGAGAGATCCCACGCTACACAAGGGCAATTAACGAATATCAAGAGCAAACTATCGAAGCTACTCGAGAATTAGCTGACAATTTTGTAGTATCACAGAAAGAGATCATAAATTCATTTCAATCTGCATGGGCTCCTTATATAGAGAATTATACAAGAAATGTAAATACCTACTTGTCTCCAGGACGAATTTCAGAAGTATACACTAACACGACTCGATCTTATGCTGATAATATATTCACAGTAACGAGACTGACCAATAATGTCATATTTGGATATGCTGAAGCCGTGAAGAACTCTCTGCAACAAGCCAAAAATAATGCCAAGGAATTGTCTCGAATCGGTGTTAATGCAGCAAAGACTTTCGAACAGACATCAAAGGAAAATTCAAGA
>JBQCDO010000220.1:0-2778 GCA_051961195.1 Nitrososphaeraceae archaeon
GTCAATAGGTAATTCCATCCAAGATTATACTCATTGAGAATTATCAGAAAATAAAATTAGACTACTTTATCTTAACAAAACTAAGATATAACTAGACGTCTTATGCTTCCAATTTCATATAAATTCCTGCGCCAGTATGTCTACGTCGTTCATCATCATCTTCTCCGCCACCTTTATCCCTTCTATCAAAAATTCATGCAAAATATGTACCCGAATCATGTATGTCAGTCACAGTCGCATTGAGATATCGCTAGAGGTTAATGGTCATTTATATGACCTTAAATTAGAATTAATAGGTGATATTTATTAATATTAATATAATTCTATATTGAAAGAACGAGTCAATGAGGGGTTCTATCTAGGTGGATTAAATATATACCAATTTGGTGTCTATTCTAGTTAAAATATAAACGGACGGTCGTTATAGAATTCAGCCTCTCTTCCGGCAGAATTAGTATAGTATGATGGTAGCACCTATCTCTACCTTTGTAACAGTAGTAGATAAATGATACGGCTGAATTCATGACAGTCAACGACCGTAGTTTCGAATGCCAATATTATAATGGATTCTATCAATATCATTGGTGTCAATAGGCAAAACTTATCTGATAATGCAAAGCGTAGATAGAGGAGTTCCTAGCAGAAATCAGAAAACTGGAAAATGAGTGAATTGAATCATTTGCAACGGGTAGTCAACGAGGTATTAGTTAAGGCACAAGACGCATCATCCAATGACTGAAGAAATATTTAAACAAGAGACAAGTGATCAGGCGATAAGAAAGATAAAAAAACACAGACATATGAACCGAATAAAATACTTATACCATATCATATAGCTAGCTAAATAAGATCCTGTCCAAGATCTGACTATGTTCCGTATTCTGATTTGCTAATCTTCTCAACGACTATTTCGTAATGTAGTCAGGAAATCATAATAATTCTATATTTATTGGTAGATGATAGATGATTTGTTATTAGTAGTTGATGATGGTTATGATATTGCATCTCTTAGGATCAGTCTTGAAAATATGGGTCTTTCTGTGTCTTTTTTACGATCCCTTGTTAGCCTTACAAGAATTTAGAAAGAAACCATCCGATTATGAACTTGTAATCTCAGATATAGGATGCCTAGCATGAATGGCTATGAGTTTGTAAAACAAGTAAAGAAAATCAACCCAAAAGTAAACATAATCATTATGACTGCATTTGAAATAGAAGACAAGGAGTTTCACAGCATCCTGCCATTAATCAAGATAAATGGGTTTTCTTCGAAAGCCATTTTCCTAACAGAGTTAAGTGATATAATAAGGAAAATCAGATGAAATCGGGTTAAAATGATGCTAATATTTATTGCAGGCTATTATTCACAACGGTTATTATAGTTTTTTGTCCAGCATTTATGTAACAGTCAAAATGACACAGGATCCAATAAACTTTCATGTTACTAATGCTTTAAGCCAGATAAACCAAGCAGAATATGGCGCACACCATATCATAATTTACCCAGATTTACTTACACTAAGAGAATTGTATTCCAATTACATAAAAAAACAAATTGAGGAGAACAATGAAATGATTCTTATAAATCCATTTTATGAAACTACTGACTCTGTTAGGCAAATTCTTTCTAAGAACGGCGTAAATGTGTCCAAATACGAAAAAGAAAAAATGCTTGTAATTATTGATTCTCTCAAGGTGTATTTTAGTCAACAACAACCAAATATACTTTTTGTGAAAAGCCTAGCTAAATATGCCAAACAAATGGGAAAAAGCTGTCTTTCAATTCTGGGTGATCTAGGCGCCTATCCTCACAGATCCAAGTATGATAGTCTTGTCGATTATGAACTGTCTTTGCCGTCAATGTATGATGTTGATATGAAAGGGTTTTGTCTATACCACCAAAAGGATTTTAACAAATTCTCAGATGAGCAAAAGCAAAAATTAATTAAACATCATGGCAAGGCTCTAAAAATAGAAAGATCCTAAACACTGTCTATAAACAGAGGTATAATCAGAGATGGTTCTAGTATTCGTCTAGATCAGATAACGGTAACAAGACATGTGTCAGTCCTAAGGTGTTATTTTTACTTTAATCAACTAGATCCAAGTGTGGTGTCTTTGCACAAATTCTTTATCATAAATGTATATCGTATGTGAGTTTGAATTGACTAATTTATTAGCAGGGATGGTACGTTGGCAAAGCATTCAAGGGGAAAATCAAAACAAAAACCAAACCGGAATCAGAATGAGTCAAAGCCAGACAAAATTAGCCTAACTATCTATAGCAGGACTCCCGCTCAAATTTTGTCGCACAATACATGACGAACTAACGACCAACATCATGAGCATAGTAGCAGTAGTGATGATGGTAACAATAATGATCATCATGGTACTAGTAACAATCACAATCAACACCATGAGCAGCATAAACATCACAGTGATGATAGCGACAGCAATGATAATAACGATTATAGCAATGAGGATGATAATAATAATGTGGTTATTGAAGTTACCCAGTAATTACATTCAGTAGATACAAAAAATCGTCAGATTATATTCTGTATTAAACAAGTCTAACTACCTGCAAGCACAACTACGACTACAGTTAATTGACGTTAACTGTTTAACACACATCTTTAGAAGATATAAAGATGGATAAATTAAGTAAAATAAAGTCGTATTCAAATTCAAAATTACAGGATAGGTTAAAGTTAAGTTGCAATCATCTTATACTACTTATACAACTAATATTATTCTGACATTCTATGTTGCAGTCTA